>NZ_QSCK01000100.1:0-297 GCF_003463035.1 Roseburia sp. OF03-24
AAAATGTCTCTATCATCTGTTTAAAATATCCGGCATATACACCATATACCATGGCAAGTGCTATGACGGATACCGCTCCGGCCTGTATGCTTCCTCCAAGTTCTTTTACAATCTCTTCCATTTCATACACCATCCTTAAAATGCTGTTGCAGCCATATATACACTGATCATAAATGTGAGAACTGCCAACGCCGGAACCGACTCTAAGATCATTTCACCAATCTGTTCTATAAACTCTTCCATTACCGTGCAATCCCCCTTGTCATATGCGTTTTCTCAATGCCAAAAACCGGCATC
>NZ_QSCK01000100.1:307-534 GCF_003463035.1 Roseburia sp. OF03-24
ATGCCAAAAACCGGCATCTTATAATCATAAGACAGTATCACATCTGCCGATACCGTCTCCCCATCCGCATTCACAGAAGGCGTTACAGCAAGCGCATATCCCGCAGACTGTGCCTGTGAGATGCAGTTTGCGATCACCTCCCTGTTAAAATCACTGTTTTCAATTTCTGCTATCACATCTGCTTTGTATTCCTTTGCCGCTGCCGTCTGTGCTGATGCAGTTAATAA
>NZ_QSCK01000101.1:0-532 GCF_003463035.1 Roseburia sp. OF03-24
CACACCAGTACCGGAAGCCCCCGCAAACATCAGCTTTATCCAATGCTGAAAGCACTTCTGATCCAGCGTATTTTGTCAATCCCGCTATTTTCAGCTATTGGAAGTATATATTATCTTACCTGATTACCATTACACCGACTTTATGTGGTCCCTCATAAATAATAAATTCTGCACCGCTTTTTAATAAATGATATGGCGCATTATCAAACAAAAAGCCTACTTCACAATTATCTTTCATTTCATTTTGTTCTACATTTGTTCTATCAAACCTAATAGCTAGACTCCAAGTATCTCCATTTTCCATCTGTATAGTCGGGTAATATTCAGTTCCTATTGGTGGCCTTTTCCTTCCTCCTTCTTCTTCTGAAATCCAATATATTATTGCCTTTTTCATTATCCTCATCCATTACACCTTCCTAACACTTGTTGTTTCCAATCTGCTCTTACAGAATTACGGCTCTTAATTTTAACAGACTTTTGATTTAAATCTTCAACTTCAAAATAAGAAGCTGCCCCTATTCCATCATGCTTA
>NZ_QSCK01000102.1:0-502 GCF_003463035.1 Roseburia sp. OF03-24
AATCTTCAACTTCAAAATAAGAAGCTGCCCCTATTCCATCATGCTTACCTGGATTTCTAAATGCATTGTCCACAATATAATCTGGAATATCAACCTCAATAACATAAAACTTAGTGTCTACACCATGTCCCATTTTTTGACCAAACACAATAGCATCCTCATAACTATCAGCAAACCATTTTCCTGACATTCCAGAGGCTGAAGCTCTCCAACCAAAATCTTGAATATCGAAAAACTCTTCCCTACTCATAGATCTAAAAAAGGAATCTAAACCAAACACATCAACCCATATATTTACATCTTTAACATACCCATAAATCGTCGGATTCCCGCCCGCTAATCTAATCGGATCCTGCTGCGTATACTGTCCCTGCTGCGAATCATAGTACCTGAATCGGTTATAGTACAGCTCGGTTTCTTCATCCTCATACTGCCCCTGGAAACGAAATGGAATAAAATTCTTTTCACCTAATGCTTCCTCCGTTTTTACACGCCCATAGAT
>NZ_QSCK01000011.1:0-1262 GCF_003463035.1 Roseburia sp. OF03-24
CCTAGTATAAATGTTTTTAATTAACTCGACTCAATAAGTATTCCATGATATAATCTTCATATAATTGTATAGGGAGGTCATATTCATGGGCAGAAAAGTAAACACAATAACACTAACAGAGGAGCAGCGTTCGTATCTTGAATTACAAACTCGTGCTAGAACAATACAGGCACAAACCGTGTGTAGAGCAAGAATACTGTTGTTACGTGCTGATGGTGTTTCTATTAATGATATTGCTGATAAAGTAGGCATCAATAGATGCAGTGTAATGTTGTGCTTGAATAAATTCAAAGAGGGCGGTGTCGAAAACGCCTTGTTTGATGCTCCCGGTCGTGGTCGTAATGCTGAAATAACCGATGACGAAAAGACGTGGATTATAAATATCGCATGTCAGAAGCCGGTTAATCTTGGCTATTCAGCAGAAGTATGGACACGTGCCCTTCTCACAAAACATATCAATAAGTTTGCAGAAAATGCTGGTTATACAAGGTTATCAACTATAAGTCAGTCAAAGGTTCGCACAATACTTGAAGAGGCAGATATTAAGCCTAACAAAATAACTTATTACTGTGAAAATCGTGATCCGGATTTTGACCAAAAGATGCACAATGTCCTTCTGGTATATAAACAGCTATCATTACAGTTCGATAAAAAAGGACAACTTCTTCCATTTTGTGAAGATGATCAGGTGGTGCATGTACTCTCTTATGATGAGAAACCTGGAATCCAGGCAATTGCCACCACATCAGAAGATATCCAGCCGGATAATAATCATAAGACCATAAGCCGAGATTATGAGTACAGGCGTCTTGGAACCATTTCACTGCTTGCCGGAATAGATTTGCAAACAGGTGAGGCGATTCCACTCGTTAAAGAGTCCCATAACAGTAAGGACTATATCGAATTTCTTAAAAAACTTGATAACAAGTATCCAAAATCAGATAAGATTCGTCTGGTGTTGGATAACCTTAAAGTTCATTCTTCTGAGGAAACCAGAAAATACCTCGCAACCGTACCAGGAAGATTTGAATTTGTATTTACTCCAAAGCACGGTTCATGGTTGAATCTTGTTGAGGGCTTCTTCAGTAAACTTACTCGCCAGATGCTCAAGGGCATTCGTGTAAAAACTAAGGATGAACTTGTGCAGCGTATATATAAATACTTTGATGAAGTAAATGAAGAACCTGTTATATATCATTGGAAGTACAAACTTGAAGAAATTGATCCAAATGAAGAAGTGGTGGTTGATACGTTGCCAGTCA
>NZ_QSCK01000011.1:1272-117490 GCF_003463035.1 Roseburia sp. OF03-24
TACGTTGCCAGTCAAAAAGTCGAGTTAATTACTGACAGCTATACTAGTGTCAACCCTGCCGAGTAGACCAATTCCCACTTGGCTATTTGCAAGCATCAAAAAAGGACTTTCCGCAAGACTTCATATACCTTTTAACGATAGCCTCTGAGAAAGTCCTTTATCTGCTACACTCTATTTACCTGTCAGGGTTCACCTTTGACATCAAAACTACCGTCTCAACGGTACTTTCGTTGTCCCAACAAAGTTCCTGTGTTTCCCTGTCTCCAAAATACACCGGAAAACGGAACTTTATGTGCTTCAGGAATCTGCCATCTGGCTGCTCCTGCTCGTAAATGTCCACCTGTTCTACAAAGCTGTTAAGAAATTCTTTCTTCTCCAGGTCGGTGAACTTATCATATAGTTTATCAAAATATAAAAGAAATTGATAGACGTTTTCTTCTGATATTTTCTGTTGCCGGATATTCAACAGGCGGTTCTTGACTTCTTCTATACTGTTCTCCACGCCTTCAATCTCATCATACAAACGGTATAACCTTGTCTCCATATCCTGATATTTCTTTTCATAAAATTTATCCATGATGTCCAGACTATCCATCTGCTGTCCAAGTCTTGCTTTTGCTCCGGTCAGCTGCCTGTGCTGTTTTTCCAGTCCTTCAATCTCTTTTTCTATTTCTTCTGTATCTATTCTTGAACCGATTTTATTCAGAATTGCTTCTTCGAATTTAGGATTCTTCACCAGCTTCCGAATAACTTCTTCCACTGCATTGTTAATCTTCTCCTCGCTCCATTGTTTACGATATCCACATTTATGACCATCTACCAGGCGACGATGTTTGCAGGCATAATAGAAATAATCCTTATATAAAGTTCCGTCTTTCTTTTTCTTTCGATTCACGTTTCCATACATACCGCTTCCACATAACGGGCATCTCAATATTCCGGATAAAATATGCTCATGATCGAGACTATGTGTCTTTTCATATTTCACACCTGTTTTTTCCCGTTTTTGATGAGCCAGCTCCCAGTCTGTTTCTGAAACAATCCCTTCATGGATACCATCGTGCAGCATATAATTTTCCTGCTTTACAATACGGTATTCATTTCTTGTACCAGAAACTTTCTCGTTTTTCCTTCGTCCATAAGCCAGCTTTCCACAGTATACCGGATTATCCAGAACGCCTTTTATAAATGATGCGGCAAATGCGTCCAGTGTATTATTCTGTCGTTTTTTCTTTTTATATCCATGCTGGTTCAGCCATGCAGCAATCGCAGAGATTCCCATATTGGTATGAATAAATTTATCATAGATCAGACGAATAATTTCCGCTTCATCCTCTGCAATCTGCAATTCTCCATTTACTAATTCATAGCCATATGGAGCAAACCCACCGTTCCATTTTCCTTCCCTTGCTTTCTGCTTACGTCCCTCCATTGTCTGAACAAGGATATTCTCTCGTTCAATCTCTGCCACCGCAGACAGAACAGAAATCATCAGCTTTCCACTATCTTTTGAGCTGTCAATTCCATCTTCTACACAGATCAGATTCACTCCAAAATCCTGCATCCTCTGCAAAGAATTTAAAACATCTGCCGCATTACGACCAAATCTGGAAAGCTTGAACACCAGTACAAACTGAACCTCATCTGTTCCATTCTCAATATTATCCAACATTCTCTGGAATTCCGGTCTGCCCTCTATGCTCTTTCCAGATTTACCTTCATCGGAATACTCATTTACGATTTCCATATTCTGAAATTCCGCATATCTCTTGAGTTTTTCTTTCTGAGCATCCAGACTGTAGCCATCTACCTGCATGGTTGTGGATACTCTGGTATATATATCGCATTTAATCTTTTTATTCTTCATAATCTTCCTCGCAGTATAACTCTGTTTTATTGTCCCAACCTTATTTTAGTACTTGTTCCAACTATTTTCAATACTTATTTTCCGTATTGACGCATTTCTTCGCCAATCGTATAATTAAATTAGATACAGAGCATTTCTGTTATCAAAATATTGCCCGCCCACCATTGGCGACTTATAAATGATTGGCTCGAAAATATTGTTCGCTTACCGGAAGCGTCTAATAAATGTCCGGCTTGAAAATTATTTAGAAATTATTTTTGTTTTCGATATTGTGTTTTTATCACACATTGCATATACTATAAATACACAAAAAAGCCAAAAAAGAGGAGGTGTTAGTATGGCTACTTCAAGTATTACTCATAATTTTGTCGTATCCAATCCAAATAGCATAAAGCGTTTTGTCGCAGCAATTGACGAAGCTGACCGTGACCGCACACCAAAGCAGACACTTCCCGGACGTCAGTTAACGAACCCACAGGAAATCTTAGCTTTAATGTCAAAAAGGAAGAAAAAACATGTCTGATAAATATTTTACCGTTAATATTCGGGCATATTTGGATAAAGACGAACCGACATATATCGGAGAGGAAAGTCTTTACGACTTACTCTCCGATTTTTCTTGTCCCAAAAATCCCGATGTGGAATACTTTTTATTACATAATGCGATTGAGTTTACCAAAAAAGATCAATCTATCACTTATCTGGTATTTGATGCTGAAGATGCTTCACTGGTTGGTTATTTTTCACTTACAGTAAAACCCATCTCTGTCCGTGCTTCAAATATCAGCAAGACAATGGCAAAAAAGCTGTCCCGTGTCAGTATTTTGGATGAAGAAACACAATCCTATACTACCGCAGCTTACCTGATCGCCCAGTTGGGAAAGAACTATTCTCTTCCAAAGGAAAAACGAATTCCTGGAAATATTCTACTGGGATTTGCACTGGAAACCATATCCAGTCTCAAATATTCCGTAGGTGGCGTTATGGAGTTTCTTGAATGCGAAGATAATGAATTTCTTCTGAGCTTTTATACGCAGAATCATTTCAAGCCATTTGATACTCGTATTACCGTTTCTCAGAATAATGAGCCACACACTCTGCATCAGCTTTTAAAATTTATTTGATTTAAAAGTACATGAAAAAGCGACAGTCTGATTTACATTTTGTATTTCAGGAAACTGCCGCTTCTTTTTCTTCCTTATTCTGTTTTTCTTCCTCCAACTCCCGGAGGACTTCTTCGCCGTACTTATCAATCATCCGTACCAGAAAATCAATGCACCGCTCAAATTCAATATTCTGTTGCATAAGCTCCTCCCGTTATTGTTTGTTCTGAGCTTATTTTACAGAACCTGCCTGAAAACCACATTGAATAGAAATTGATTGTAAATTGACACAATCACTTTAAAAATATCCGCATTTTCTTGAATCGAATGTATGTTCGTGCTATGATAGATATACTCAATCTTAACTACGAAAGGGGAATTTCTATTGAATCGATGCGATTTTTCTTCTATTAGCACTTGCTTAAAAAATCATATCAGCGAAAGTAATCAAATGAGTCAGCCTGATTTTTTATACGAATTATTTGAAGATTTTATGGATGATCCGGCAAATCAGGATTTTTCAATGGATAACGGTCTGGTTTGCCGCTGGATGACTGGTCAGGCTAAAATCAGTCCTAAAATATCCGCTTACTATTCCAAGCCATCCAATCAGGAAAAGTTAGCCCATACCATCCACCAGAATCTTCTTCCACTGATGTCTGACTGTAATATGGCTATACAAGATATTTACACTTTATTCATTCAGGATGACAGCATCTCAGATGCGAAAAAGAAAAATCTGACTCCCTTATATAAACCAGCCAGTTCAAGACTGCTGTTTTTGCAAAACTGATTTCTTTTGGCATGGAACGCCAATTCATCAAACGTAATACCAAAAATCAGAAGCTACTCGCCGGAGGAGCTTTATCCCCCATTGTGCTGGATTATATTATGGACAGTGAGGTTCCGAAACCATGCCGTCATTTTATCGGAAGAGATAAAGAACTGGAAGAATTATATACCATGCTTGAGGAAAACCGTCATATTTTTCTTTGCGGAATTGCTGGAATCGGAAAAAGTGAACTTGCCAAAGCCTACGCAAAGCGGTACATAAAGCAATACACCAATATCCTTTATGTAGAATATACCGGCAATCTTCATCAGGATATTACTGACATGGATTTTATTGACGATCCGCCGGAAAGCACTGACCAGGAACGGTTTCAAAGACATAACCGTTTTCTGCGTTCCCTGAAATCTGATACTCTGCTTATCATAGATAATTTTAATGTCACTGCCACACAGGACAGCTTTCTGTCAGTAGTATTAAAATATCGCTGTCAGATTTTGTTTACAACCAGAAGCAAACTGGATGAATACTGTACTCTGCCATTAAAAGAAATAGAGGATATGAACGCTCTCTTCCAGCTGGCATCAGTATTTTATTCAGAGGCAGACACGTACCGGCCAACAGTTGAAAAGATCATCGAAACTGTTCACTCTCATACTTTTGCCGTGGAACTGGCAGCAAAACTTCTGGAAAATGGAATCTCAACTCCAGACCAGTTATTAACAAGACTTCAGGTGGAAAAAGCATCTTTCCATAACGAAGATAAAATTAAAATAATCAAAGATGGACAAAGCAGCAAAGCCACCTATTACAGTCATATCCATACGCTGTTTTCGTTATACACTTTATCTCTTAAACAGCAGGATATCCTGTGTAATATGTGCTTTCTTCCTTCCACCGGTATTTCTGCCCGTATATTTGCCAAATGGCTGGAATTGCCCACACTAAATGAGATCAACGATTTAATTGAGACTGGTTTTGTCCAAACAACAAAACGTCGCACTATCTCTCTGCATCCGATGATTCAGGAAATCACCCTTTCAGAGACAAAACCATCTGTAACTCGTTGCCACATATTACTGGATTCTTTACAGCACATATGTTTAATGCATGGAATGGAAGTAGCTTATTACAAAAAGCTATTTCAAACAATCGGAAATATCATAGAATTGATTGAAAAGGATGATATACCAAAGTATCTGCTTTTTCTGGAAAATGCATTTCCATACATGGATAACTATAACTACCACAAAGGTATGAATGGAATCATTCAGGAACTAACGGGGCTGTTAAAGACAAAAAACATTGGCACCGATTCTGACCGGGCATTGTTACTGGATTTTCAGGCTACTCTTGAAATCAAGCCAGAAAAAGCAATAAAACTGGAAAAGGATGCACTTGCCCAGATAGAAAATATCACTGCTGACAATGCTCGCCTTGTTTCCAACCTTCATGCCAATCTCGGTGGACTTTACCGCATGAACGGTCATCCCGATCTTGCAAGAGAACACATGGAAAAAAGTATCTCACTGCTTGACCAATTTAACCTGCTTCATATAAATGACAGCATACCTCAGATTGCCAATTATGCAATGTTCCTGACAGAACAGCAGGAACCCGAAAGAGGAATCTCTGAATTGCAAAAATTATCCGGCATCATCAAGGAATACCATTCCGATGACTGTCTGGATTATGCCAAAGTTCAGGAAACCCTTGGAACCATTTATCTGATGACTGCCAATCTTCCGCAAGCCAAAACACATTTTAAAAGAGCTTTCAAAATATATGAAAAGATCTGGGCTGATGAACCAGAAATGATTGAAGCAAAATATCAGGAAATTCAGGAGTTATATCCACAGATTGGATTTTTCATTGGAAAAAATCTATCCGGTCTTTTAACAAAATAAGCATAATTTACGGCGGGCAACTTGCCCGCCGTTATATTCAACTATTCGTCAAATAAATATATGCATCTTCCAAAGTGATATCATTATCCAGGACACAATTCTCATTTGGCTTTCCTTTGCTTAATACTTTCATATGAATTCCATTTTCTACATACTGCTTAGATGATATAGAATAATTGGCTTCTAACAAACGGGCTTCTTCTGCATTTTGTACCGTACAATTCCAAACACAGCCCTTTGCATTTTCCAGCAACCCACTCACGCTTCCAGAATATAAAAAACTTCCCTTTTTCATAATGGCAAGCTGTGTACAGGTTGCTGCTAAATCTTCTACTACATGAGTGGAAAACAGCACAGTTCTATCCTTTGAAAAATCAACCAAAAGATTGCGGATCCTGATTCTTTCTTCCGGATCTAACCCGGTGGTAGGTTCATCAATAATCAAAAAATCCGGATTATTAAGAAGTGCCTGTATGAGTCCGACACGTCTCTTCATACCACCAGATAATTGCCGCATTTTTTTATTCTGATGCTCTGTAAGAGAAGTCTTTTCCAAATAATAGGTAATTCTTTGTTTGAGGTCATTTGTGGATACTCCTGATAGTCCACCCATATATACAAGGCATTCTTTCACCGTAAGATTCGGATATAAGTCGATTTCCTGTGGAAGATAACCAATCTTTTTCTGTATTTTTTCATAATTTCCCTCGTTATACAGAATTCCATCAAGCGAAACCAATCCTTCCGTTTGTTTTAAAACGGTTGTAAGAACCCTCATCAGCGTGGTTTTTCCCGCACCATTCTCTCCCAAAAGTCCGTAAATTCCCTTAGGTATTTCAAGAGATGCCTTATTTACTGCAACTACACCATTTTTAAATCTAACTGTTAAATCATTTATTCTAATACTCATAATCTATCCTCTTTTCTTTAAAGCCATTGGTAATACTGCAAATAAAAACAGCCCCGCTATAAAAGACACAAGCGTTCCATAAATCCAACTCTCGGACATTAATTGAGTAGGTTCACAAAAGCTGAAAGAAAACAATCCCAGATTTCCGAAAAATGAACTTCCCGCTTTTGATATAAGTCCAATGACAATTCCAAATAAACATCCAATACCTGCCCACATATTTCGAAGCAATGTACACAAAATCACAGAGCATATACTCCAAAGCCAGATAGTTCCAAACATTGCAATAAAATATAAAAGAAATATCTGAATACCCGAAATGCCTTCGTTTACACTGCCCGGTTTTTGCCAGAAAAACAAAACATATCCAACACAAGAAAGTATTAATAAATATAATATTTGAACGCCCACTCTCTGCAATATTACTTTTAACTGCTTTTTTTGATCATACAAATGAAATACATCGGCACGCTTACTTTTTACTTCCATCAAATATGTGTCACTACAAAAAATAATTGTTAAAAATGCTATTGGAGACTGAATTGCTGAACCGATTTCTTCATAGTATATAATCGGATGAATAACACACAATATCAGTATAAATGCACATGAATAAAAAATCTTATATAACGACAGGCAGTTTTTTAGTTCCGTTTTCAATGAACCCTCCTCCTTTTCCAGATTGTAACAGAAATACATACTAATATAACTGATGAAATTACAAGAATAATCTGATTTATGTTTGACATTTTGGCTACATGTGTTTCAAAAAATCTGCCAGGGAATCGCACCATAATAGAGAACGGTCTCATATAATAAATATCATTCTTCATGGTCAGCATATTTGAATATATAATGTGTAAAAACAAGATTGGTGCTGCCGGAAGCGGATTTTTAAATATTACCGCTGTAATTGTATAGACACAACATATCATCAAAAGATTCGGAATAATATAGATCAGAGAATTCACGCAAAAATCAATTGATGTTACTGAAAAGCCCGATTCTAAAGACGTTTTCAAACACAGCATAAAGAATATAACATTCAAAATCACTAATACTCCCAGCATACTAATGAATCCGCTTATTACTTTCCCACATATATATTGGACTGCCGTAACAGGCTTTGTATGTAATAATTCATAGGTACTTTTTCGTGTATCCTGAATAAATAAAAATGATAGCAAGACTGTTGCCAAAAAGGCCATATGCAATCCTGCAAAATCCGTAAATTTTTGGGCAAAGTACCAGGAAAAAGAATGTTCGGATAATTTCCGCTCGATATAATGATTGATTTCTTCTGCTGTCCCCTTATGAATTTCAAGGTCCTCATAAGCATATATTGCATTATAATAGCCATATTGGGATTCCAAAAAATCAGAAGCAGTCTTTACATCCATATTCTGAATTTCTTTCATTACATGATCTGCTTCCTGCCTGCTAAATCCAAAACCATTTTGGGAGGTGTCCATTAATGTCTCTTTGATCGTATCTTCCCACTCCCTTCTTCTTTCTTTATCATCAGATGTGGGAATGTACCCATCCATGACATCAGCATCTTCCAATGCTACGTCATTTTGTGTGATCTGTTCATTCTGTTTGATATAATGAATTTGCAAATACGAT
Organism: Roseburia sp. OF03-24; assembly: GCF_003463035.1. Taxonomy (NCBI): domain Bacteria; kingdom Bacillati; phylum Bacillota; class Clostridia; order Lachnospirales; family Lachnospiraceae; genus Roseburia; species Roseburia sp. OF03-24. Next base: position 9,476 of record NZ_QSCK01000011.1, read on the forward strand.
GACAGACATTGATACATACTGGCAACTATAATAATCAAGCCAATCCACAAAACAGGGTTCTTTAAATAATCAAGTATACTTCTTTTTATGATTGTTTTCATTGTATCTCTTCCTTTCTTTATTTCTTTAACAACATCATACAAATCAATTCTCAATAAATTCACAACAAAAAAGACTAAAACCACTTTATTTGTGATTTCAGCCTTATAAAGTATTTTTATTCAGCTTTGAAAAGAGCTTCTACATGAGCACCGCCTTGTCTGGCATTATATATTTTCAAATTTCCTCCATGCTTTTCACAGGAAATACGAGAAATATACATACCAAGGCCAAAATGCTTTAAATCATCTTGTGGATTCTTATGATAAAATGGCTCTGTTACTTTTTCCTCAGTATCCACAAATCCTATTCCATCATCTTCAACAGAAATTATAAGAAAACCATCCTTTTTCTTTATCTGCAAAGCAATACTTTTTTGTGCATATCGAACCGCATTTTCCAGTAAGTTGTCTGTCACTTCCATGACAAGTTCCTCATCCACTTTCACAATGTTTTGTTCCTGCACTCTTTCTACCTTACATAATTTACTTTCCTTCTTGGACAGCATGGCAGCTTCTGCCTCAATCTTTTTTGCCAGTTCCGATAATTCTATCTCTGAGCATTGCAGTTCCCTCTGTTCTAAATGGGACATTTTTCTCATGTTTTCCGTGAAATGCTCTATACGGTCAATCTGATACATGCCTGTTTGTAAGATATCAATAACATCCTCTGTTTTTATACTCTCAGCAGAAACAAACTCTAAGAGCATTTCCTGATACCCACGCAATATGGAAAGTGGAGAACGTATATCATGTGCAATTGCATTCCGCAAAGCCTTCTCGTCATCAATCATTCGCCACATCTTTCTGTTGTTATCTGCTAAAGCACTTCGCATCATTTCAAATTCTTTACACAAAGTTCCCATCTCATCTTTATTTTCATAGGACACATGAAAATCCAGTTCATTATCTGCAATCATTTGTGAGGCATCTTTTAGTTCCTGTAGAGGTGTCTTTAACTTATTTTTATAAAAAAAGAATACCGCAGCAACACTCCCAACAATCGAAAAAATCAGTACCGAATATGTTTCCATAAAGTCACACATTTCCGAAAGATGATGGTCCAAACGGTTCATCTGCGATTGATTAGGTCTTGATATCTCAATCTCGTATTTCTTTCCATATTGCTGAAACACGTCCGTATAATCTGCATAATCAATATATTTTTCCCATATTTTATTCTGCATATTTCTTGCAAAATGAACTGTAAATCCAGATAACAGAAATGCTGCCGTTAAGGTGATCACAAAATAAAGCAGAATTGTTTTTTTCAGTGACAAGTTTCTTATTTTTTCCATCGGTATCCAATCCCCCATACAGTTTCTATGTATTCTTTTTCTGAATAATCCGCTATTTTTTTCCTTATACGGCGTACTAATTCCGTTATCGTTCTACTGTCCCCTTCCGCATCATATCCACAGACTTGTGCATATATACGTTCTTTATCAAACACCTGCCCTGGATGCATGGATAAGAATTCAATAATTTGATATTCAATTTTTGTGAACTCCATCCTGTGTCCAGCTATAGCTACTATTTTTTCAGAATAATCAATCAGCATTTCATCCATGAAACGGTATTCCGTTTTTTGTTGATGCCTTTCTTCTCTCTTTATGTTTGTGACAATCCTTGCTTCCAACTCCCGAAGACTAAATGGTTTCGTAATATAATCATCCCCACCCGAAAGCAACCCATTAATTTTATCATCTTCATCAACTCTTGCTGTTAGAAACAAAATCGGACATAACACTTTACTGCGTATCAGACGACATACTTCAATCCCATCCATACGTGGCATGTTGATATCCAATAAAATAATATCCGGTTTCATTTTTATTTTATTTAATGCTTCCATTCCATCTGCAGCCGTAATGGTTTCATATTGTTTCATATTAAAATAGCTACAAAGCATTTTCACCAATTCTTTATCATCATCGACAACTAAAATCTTGTATTTCATCCAAACCACCTCCAGTATCCATATTATACGATAAAAAACAATGAAATCACAACAAGAGTACATGAAGAACGTACGCACAATATATCTTTTTTCTCAATTCCAGCTCAATTTCCACTCAATGTCTTTTACCTCCGATTTTCGTATGCTTATCTCACAGCAAAGCAGTACCACACCGGTATGACCTGCTGAATCAATCAATACGAAAACGGAGGTATTTTTTATGCGAGAACTCAAAAACACAAAAATCATCGCTGTAGATCATGGCTATGGCAATATGAAAACAGCAAACACCGTCACGCCAACCGGAATCAAAGCCTATGAAACAGAACCAATCTTCACTGGAAATATCCTGGAATATAACGGCATTTACTACCGGATTGGCGAAGGACACAAAGAATTTATCCCGGATAAAGCTATGGACGAAGAATATTATCTTCTGACGCTAATGGCTATTGCAAGGGAACTGAATGTCTTTTCCATCCGTGAAGCAGATGTTCATCTGGCTGCCGGACTTCCTCTTACATGGATCAGAAATCAAAGAGAAGCTTTTCGTTCCTATCTGCTCCAGAATCCAGAAGTCCATTACCGTTTCAACGGCAAAGAATATCATCTCCACTTTGCGGGATGTAGCCTTTACCCACAGGGATATCCGGCTATTGTAAACCACCTTGGAAATTTCAAGAGAACTAATCTCCTTGCAGATATCGGAAACGGAACCATGAACATTCTGTATATTAACAATAAGAAAGCACAAGAAAGCCGATGCTGGACAGAAAAACTTGGTGTAAACCAGTGCATGATTGCCGCAAAGAACGCTGTTCTGGACAAATTCGGAGTGAAAATTGAAGAATCCACAGTAGAACAGATTCTGCGGTTTGGAACAGCTGACATTTCAGCACCATATCTGGATTGTATCAGTTCTATTGCCAGACAGTATGTGGCAGAACTTTTTTCCACGCTCCGCAAATATGAATATAATCCTGACCTGATGCGCCTGCATGTGGTTGGCGGCGGTGGATGCCTGATCCGTAACTTCGGAACGTATGACAAATCACGAGTCACAATCATTGATGACATCTGCGCCACTGCCAAAGGTTACGAATCTCTGGCTTATATGAGCCTGAAAAGGAGGGGATAAACCATGCAGAACAATATCCGCAACACAAACCTGCGCTTTAATCTGGACAAAGAACAACAGCGGAGAGCCTGGGAATATTTACAGACGATGGACAGGCAGGATTTTAAATCTTACAGTCAGGTAATCTCTCTTGCACTGGTAGATTATTTTGACCGCTACTACCGCACACAGGCTGATCCTTATCTGGAAACAAGAGAACGGGAAGAACTTTTTGTGAAACAGATTGTAGATGCAGTGGAAAACAGTCTGAAACAGGAATTGCCACTTTTTCTTTCCGGACTGACTGTAGGCATGGCGCAAAGGGAGCCCCAAATCAGGGCGTCCTTTCCAACACCTGAAAATTCACAGCCGGATAATGATGTAGACTGGGATTTTCTTGGAGAATAACTGATCGGAGTTGAACACATGACGGACTTTCTGACAGCAGACACCAACCTGCCATCTTATATGATGTTTCCCCGTTTCCTTCTGGACATGGAAATAAACGAAACTGCCAAAATGCTTTATATTATCCAGCTCGACCGGGCAAGGCTTTCCCAGAAAAATGAGGGCTGGTCAGATATCGATGGTCATGTGTTCATTTACTTTACAATTGAAGCACTGGCAGAAGTTCTCCACAAAAGCCAGATGACGATTAAAACTGCTCTGGCAGTACTGGAAAAACAGGAGCTTATCTTCCGAAAACGGCAGGGACCCGGACAGCCCAATCGAATTTATGTAAAACTCCCAAAAGAAACCATCCACTATATCAGAACTGAATAACGCCGCTGATATCGCACACAAACGAATTTATGACCGTATTCTGGAAAGATGTATTCCTGTCCGTATCAATAACCGGAATATCCGTCAGGACAATGCAACAGCTAATTTAAAGCAGGCGAAAAAAATCCTGTTGAACAATCATGCTCCGAACCAGAATTGACTCGAAGAAGTATAACACAATGATTACTTTTCACTGACAGTGGTACTACTTTCTTTCCTCATTTATTACCAGAAATATATCACTGTCAGTTATCTAAAACCATAGTACCAAAGCATAAGATTTTAAAACTAAAACCGCCCGGATACGGGCATAAAAAGGAGGTGCCAGATATGGCAGATAAAAGAATCATGACACCGGAAGAAAAAGCACTTTTACAGGCAAAACACCGCCAGGAAGAAGCCGAAGCAAGAAATCGCAAAAAAGAACGTGATGCCAGAACACACCGATTAGTCCAGGAAGGAGCCATTCTGGAAAGTATTGTTCCCCATATTAAAGAAATGGATTTAGATTCCCTGAAAAGGGAGCTGATGATCCGGCTACGGGGAATGTAAACGCACAAGTTCTACTCCCGAAGGGCGCACTTATTCACCACCTGATAAATCAGGCAGTGGTATCTCCTTCGGGGCTCGTGCGCTCTGCCGAGGGTTTTATCCGCTGTTGCAGGCAACATCGAAAGGAGGTGCCAGATATGGCAATTTATCATATGCAAGCCAAAGTCGTCAGCCGTGGTTCCGGTCGGTCTGCTGTTGCTGCTTCTGCTTATATGAGCTGTAGCCGCATGTACAATGATTATGACGGCATTCAGCATGACTATACCAGAAAGCAGGGTCTGATCTATCAGGAAGTGATGCTTCCTCCAATGGCTCCATCGAAATGGAATGACCGGGAACAACTCTGGAATGCTGTGGAAGAAAACGAAAAGACCAAAGACAGCCGACTTGCAAGAGAATTTGTTGTCGCACTCCCCGTTGAGTTGGATAAAGACAGCAATATTTCTCTTCTTCAAGATTTTATTAAAAAGAACTTTGTAAATATGGGGATGTGTGCTGATTTTGCCATTCACGATACAGATGGTCACAATCCCCATGCTCACATTCTTCTTACTGTCCGACCACTAAATGAAAATGGAACATGGCAGTATAAAACGGAAAAAGAATATCTCTGTATAAAAGACGGGCAAGAAAAAGGCTTTACTGCTTCTGAATTTAAAACTGCTCAGAAACAGGGATGGGAAAAGCAATATCACTATAAAGTTGGGAAAAAGAAAGAATATCTGACTTCCTCTGTTGCACAGGAAAAAGGATATGAACGGATTGATAAACACTCCAAGAGCAGCCGATATGGCAGACAGAATCCTATTTCTGAACAATGGAACAGTGATGAACAACTTTGCATCTGGCGGGCAAACTGGGCAGATGCCGTAAATAAAATGCTTGCACGTAATCAGATAAATGCTACCATTGATCACCGCAGCTTTGCAGATCAGGGAATCACCGAACAGCCAACCATCCATGAAGGCTACATTGCCCAGAATATGGAAAAGAAAGGCATGATAGCAGACCGCTGTGAAATCAACCGTCAGATTCGTGCGGATAACAAAATGCTCCGAGAATTAAAAGCAAAGGTAGCAAAACTGGCTGAAGCTGTAGAAAAGTCTATTCCAATAATAGCTGAAACGTTAGAAGCAATCCGCAATCATATGATTTTTACACAGTATCATTTACTTCATAATGAGATGCAAAAAGAAGTGATCCATGACTGGATGAATCATTTTAATCCAATACTGAATAAATACAACACCGTTAAAAAGAAACTCAAAGCTAAAGTTACGGAACGGAAAGAACTGAATGTACAAAAGGGTAAAACCAGTATTTTGAATCCCATCCAGCATATAAAATTAAATCAGCAGCTTACCACTATTACCGAAGAAATCGAAGAACTGAAATCAAGGAAAGAGCAGCTAATCTTCCAGGCAGAATGCTCTACCGATAAAGATATGACGAATCTATCCAAGAAATACGACCAGATGAATAACAATCTTGATATCCTAGATTCTCAGGACATCTCGCTCAAAAAACAGCTTGAAAAAGATGCCGCCGCTTTCCGGGAAGAAAAATTTCGTCCTGAACCTGAACAGTATACAGAATTGCTGGACACCAGAATCCAGATACGTCCTGATTTCCGGGATAAGCTGATCGAGCAGCTCAAAGGTACTTTTGGTAAGTATTATGACTATCACCGCCGTGATATTGCCGCCAATAAGGTGGATTATCTCAATGTGGAGGATCCTGATGTTTTCTCCCATCGTGCATGGGAACTTGAATATCAGAGGAAACAGGAGATGCGACAAAATCAGCCTGTTCGGACTAAGGAAAGGGCACATGGTATGGAATTATAATCACTTTAAACAACTATAATCTTGCAAAACATTTTCCCAAAATAAAGCATTTTCTAAAGTCTGTATTTCATTTCAAAACGGCGTATGGATTCATCAATTCCATACGCCCAGTTTCAATCAATAATCCTGCGTATATGATTGCACACAAGTTTTCATCATCAGTGTTCCAAATTGTTGCTCCAATATCCCAATATACTCCTTTTTTATATACAACTTAGTACCACTATATAATGGAATGGCATTTCCATGATACTCGCTGTCACCTTTGTAACTCGATGACCATTTTTTCATAATAAAGACAACATCCTTTTCCTGATTGATTGCAATATATCTTCCATTTAAAAAATCAAATTCAATATGAACATCAAGTAATTTAGAAACCGACGTTCCAGGCCATAGATAGTCTTCATCTTCTAGTTCTCGATCTAGCGTTCTAATAAAATCAATCAATGATTCCGGATTATCTAAAATCGTATAAATTTCTCCTTCCTCAACCGCTGTGGCTAAATATTGTTGGAATGGAATTTGATGTTCATCACCAGCTTCTCCTACTATTCCTTGATATGCAAATATCAAAGATGTCTGGTGATAATCGATATGTTTTTTTATCTCAGAGCATCCAATTAGAATATATTCATCTTTATTATTTATGAGAAAAGGCTCGCATGAATTATTCTTGTCATATAGATGATTTTGTGGTTGCATATCTCGACACTTAAATAATTTATACATTCCCTGATAATCAGGTATCAATCGGAACAAAGTCTGTGGAAGCAACTCGGGTTCTCTGTCAATAAAAGCTTTTTCAATAATTGCATGGAGCGCATATTGAATTACATATGACTTGTACACAGTATTGGTTTCAAGAATCTTACTTGCCCCTCCAACAAAATCTTGCATTTTATCGTTCAATCTCCTTGACGCATGCAATTTTTTATAAATTTCTATATAATTAATACCAGAAGTATCAAGTACCTGCATAATTGGATCTCTATATACTGAATTCTCAGCATATTCATCGGTTCCTTCTTGAACCTCTTCTTTTTCAAGATCATATAGTTGTTCTGCCAAGTAAAACTCAACATCTTCCTGTTCCATATAATCAGGTGCATGTTTATCAGAACACACCAAAAGATAACTATTATACACTGTAAATTCGGAAAATATGACGTCTAGAAGCAAATTTCCAGTTGGATAAACAACATTAATTGCACTTATCATCCGATCTATATTCATATCCTTCAGACACCAACCGTAACACCTTACTAAATCTGCAATTGCTATTTGTGTCACAAGATTATATTGTTCATAATGTTCTAGACAAAACACTATTGATTCTGTAAATTCTGAAAATTTCTCTTTTTCAGCAGCATTCGCCAAATAAGCATACGTTGCCAGAAACGATTCCTTACCTCCATCAATAAACCGCATTAATAAGCAATTTCGTAGCTCTAACAGTTCATCCGTTTCTTCAAAAATATTATCACTAGTATACTGATCAAGATTCGGAAAACGAAGTTTCATAATATCAAATACATTTCTCCAAATCTCGACAATAATATCTTTATCATACTCAAATGCAAAAAGTGCGTCCAAAAGGCCTTTTGTAATTCTGCCCGAATGTGAAATAATAACTTCAGGTAATTCACTATAAAACGTATTACGCCCCACATCAGAACTTAGTCGTATACTATTGAGAAATTCATCCTTATCAATTAACGAACTTCCCCATTCATATGAGTAAAGGTACATCAACATATGAACTTCTGACATTTCTTCATCGTCCAGTTCCAGCCGCCCAATGATTTGCAGAATAATATCCTTACGCTTCTGACTATAACTCCAGCCACCAGATTTAGTAATTATGAATCTTAGTAATTCAAGTAAAGTGCCTTTATCATTCTGATAATTTTTAAGGAATCCACAGATATCTTGTACGTCTCGTTCAATTAAATCATGTGTTTCAAACCATTTCTTTGCGTCCTCTGGAGTTAAGGCTTCAAAACATGTTTGAGTGGCTTCAAAAACATCAATTGTTTTCTTATCTTCTTTGTTTTCCATATCGTTAGTTTTCTTTATATGGAAATATTCTATATACTGTGAAACATCAAATCCTGCTGCCTCAACTGTTAATAAAAATTCTTTAATGCTTCCATCTTTCCACGAATCATTGTCCGGCCAAGGATTATCAAGGATATTGTATCTTGAAACGATATTGATAACAAATTCTTTCATCCGAGACTTGATTAGTAATCTTTCATCAACATCTGCTCCTGTGCACATCTGCTCTAATGTTCTGAATATAGATGTGGATGCATCAATTATTCTCGGACTTGTATCATTTGGAAGCGACTCAATCAGTCCAATTACAATATCCAAAAAGCCCAAATCATTGCAATATTTTTCTATAGCAGAACGCAACATACCTTCCACAACCCAGCTTTTTCCAAACTTAATTTGTAACTCAAACAGAAATGCAAGTGCATACCTCGAATCTGTTTTGAGCAATTTATCAAACCAGCGGTTTAAGAAGTGCTTTGTTTCTCTTCCATCAGTATGATTCCAAAGAGCTATTGTCATTTTTGTTATTGTATCCCGTTCCTCCTCTGGATTTCCTGAAACAGATTCAAAAAAAACGTTATAAGAATCCATAATCTGTAACAGAATTATATCTTTATGATATCCATATGCAACAAGATAACGTGTAGAAATATCAAAACATTCTAACGCCTCAGTTTGATTATACTTTGAAATAAGACTAACAAAACGCAACTTTGCCGCAGCTATGCAATCATATACCTCATTTTTTTCTATTTTCTCTTGAGTCCTTAATAAATAAGGTTTTACAATTTCATAATTATTAATAGTCAAAAAGCGAGATATTACCCCCAAAAATTCAGCATCAGTTAATGGACCTCCCATAGTATGATCCAAACTTGTTCCCGTTTCATCATCAAGCCGTTCGAGAATACTCAATGCTTTTTCCAGATCACCAACAGTACCATTTTGAACAATCAGTTCTATTGCCTGTTCATATGACCTTGTTAACTCATTCTGAAGAAAATACAAATCACAAGTACGTGGTTCTCCCTTGAAAACTTCCGTATCCTGTAACAATAATTCCAAATTAGTAATCACTGATTCACAGATTATTTTAGAATTCATTTGTTCTGTGTGTGCACATAATTCTGCCATCTTTACAGAATAGATGATCCAATTATAGAACCAGTTAATATTTTCGCAATCCGAACAGACTGTCTCTATAACTTTCCTATCCCCCTTCTCAGCGAGATAATATATTTGTGAGAATAATTCTATAAAAATTCTTATATCTTTTTCTCCTGGCATCCTCAATGTTTTGATTTTTTCCCATTTTCCAATTGCAACCTCAAAGGAAATTTCACTTTGCGGATAATATCCTGTCTCAATATATGAAAGATAGTTTTTCCAATAAATTAGTTGTTGCTCTTCCGCAATTGAAGCAATTTCATCAAATTCTATATAGTCCTTTAGCTCACCATACGCAATCTCAATACATTGGTTTCTTATTGAAGCTTTTTCTTTTTCTATTGCCTCCATAAGTTTAGGAATGATACTAACTCCTTGTTCATCAAGATAATATCTATAATAATATTTAAGTTCCTCAATCTTGTACTGCTTAGCCTCTATATCTAAATACAATTTCCACCAAGGTGTAATACCAGCTTTCGAAGAAATATAACACGCAATTTTGCCTGTATTCATATCAAAGCTAGGTTTTCCATCAATCTGCATTAACTGATTTAGTTTAGAAGCACCCTTAATATCACAGAGTGCCTGAAAATATTCTTCCCCAGTACTTTCGAATTCGTTCATATCATCGAGCATTGCCAATAATTCACCCGCTGTTATCAACGCAACTAAATTTCTGATTCTAGCCGCACTTCGAATAATACAATTCAGATTCATTCTTATGCGTTTTCTAGAATACCCCTCTGCAACTGCATTAAGAACAAATTTTTTGTCAATCAAGGCAATATTTTCAGCATCCTTCTTGATCTTATACAATAGTTCCGAAAGATAATAAAACGACTTGTCAAATTTAAAAAACGGTTTCTCCTGTAGCCAATCAGTAAGAATACCATAAACATTTTTCTCTATATCAACTTTTCTATTTTCTAATGAAGATAATACAAACCGGCGAAAACTTTCATGATAAATTGAAAAACCACCACTTAACACGTTTTCCGCCAATAATGGATGAAGCATCGATATATCTTGCTCTACAAACTCTCCATCTCCAGTAATCTCCATTAAATCATTTAGACTAAGATAAAAATCTGCCCCGCAAAGTGCATTAACTGTGCGATTATTATGAATCTTTTTATACAAATAGGAATAATACTCAGATAAACTGATATCGTAATCTGGTATTCCGTCAATTAATTCTTTATTTACATTTGAGTTTCGTAACTGACGCAAGATATAATTGAGGTAAAGCGCATTTCCCTGAGATTTCTTAAGTAGATATTCACTTATTGATGAATCATCTCCTTTAATAGTATCATCAGCAATCTGAAAGGTCGCCATCAAGGATTTCACTTGCTTAATACCCCATGGTTCAATTTTAAATATACAGTAACTATTGGCTTTGAATTCATCCAGTGCGTCTATTGGTTGCGATGCTATTGTGACATAGCAGTTATCAGGAAAATGAATTTCCAACAATTCCGAAATAATTTCAGTTTCTGAACGTGAAATAAGATCTTTATGCAGATCATATTCTCTGGAGATATGATCTAGACCATCTACTACTAAATAAAATTCCCCTCCAATAAGTCGAAGCAGATTTTCAAGCTCTGCTTTATCAGCACCCAACATTGTATTCTTATGCTCTACTAATTCTGGATATTGTTCCACAATCTGTGAAACTAGATTACCATATAAAGAAGTTACACGTATTCTCTCTAGACTATTTGTGTCCTGCAATGACTGAAAGCAATTATAATGAATAACTTTACTGTCATCATTCTCAAGTTTATCTATGTATTCATCGACAAGCCAAGACTTTCCAGAACCAGGATTACCAGTAATAATAACACGTTTTGAATCACGAATTGCTCTGTGCAGACTTTCAATCTCATCGTCAAGCATAACCTTATGCGCTGAATCTACCGGAAATCTCTGGTCGAATTTCCCATAATCCCTTATAAATCCAAGGCGTCCCATTAACGTATTGATATAAAGTCTATTCCCCATCGCTCTGGAACGCTTCACTTCCGTAGCAAGCTTATAAATAACTTCTTCTAAGTTTAGATTATCATTTGGATATATTCCTACGCCCAATTTCTCAGCTTGCCGAATAATTACATTTTCTATTCCGCCAGGATTTTTTAAATCAAGACTTGCCTTTGGCATTTCCAGAATAATCGTAAGTTCATTGCAAAATGATAAAAAGGCTTCTCTATCGATGAGCCCTGACTTAACCGCCAAATTAAACTTTCTCCATGTTTTTGGCGGTAGATTTCCCACTGGCCAAAACCCCTCGCCATCAAACGAATATGCAACAATTGAAAAAGGCAAAGCCTGTTCTTGAATAGGTTTCAAAAACTCTACAATCGGATCATCATCATCGGGCCTATTCCACGCAAGGCACAATTTTATCTGAGTATCATTTTCAGATTCTTTTCTCGTTTTCCAAGAAGCAAAAAGATCGCATAATGCCGTATCATGTCCATTTCCATTTGCGAAGTCATCTTTAGCAAGTTTATGGGAATATTCATCATCAGAATACTTAATCTGAAATTCAGTAGTACCATTAGGTGTCTTCACCTTTAGATCATCAAATTTATCTCCACTAAAATCCTTACGATCAATAATTATTTCAGCATCTGTCTGTTTAAGCATTAGTTGTAGGATTATCGAAACAGTAAAATAATCCTGATATTCATATCCTTCATGGATTGGACTCTGCATTTAATGACCTCCTCACCTTAACACTAAGTAAATTAACTTTTCAATTCTTCCCTTATTATCAATATCATACCATCTTCTTACCCCATTTTCTATATAAGCTCTTACAAACACTGAAAAGCTCCCGAAGGAGCTTTCCACGCTTTAAATATACACTAATTCTTTTAACACAATCTCTTCTGCTGCATTTCGGATATTATTTACCGCTCTGACCCATTCCATCTGATCACAAGCTTTCAATTCTTCTGTAATGCCCTGCCTCTCCATCATCTGACGCACCAGAATATCCATTCTCTCCTGCACTTCATCGTCCACCGCATTCAGATGTTCTGTCAATCTGTCTTCCAACATATACAGTGAATACATTGCCGGACGATGCTCTTTCAGATATGTTTTCCGCAACATTCCGTATTTCCCATAATGCGGTTCTTCATTTGTACTGACAAGATTCGGATAGTAAATTCCGTCTGCGCCAAGTGTGTAGGTTCCACCCATTTTTTCAAATGTGCTTTTCATGTGTTATTCCTCCTTGAAATCAGCGATGTCCTTAGATCATCGCATAATATTTCAGGGCAGCCTTGATAGCATCTTCTTTCTCTTTCGGGCATTGTGGAACTCTTGCATTTTCCGATTTTGGAAGATTATAGTTTTCTCCCACTTCAATTCCACATTTGCGTTTTACCTGAGAAATATATAAACTTGAAACCTTCAAGCCAAATTCTTTCAGCACATAATCTTTGATTTCCTGATAGGTTGCTTTCAACTCGGCACTGGTGGCATCCAGCTCATCCAGGTCCAGGTCGATCTCTATGGTGTCATCCAGCTTTTGTCGGGACAAAAGAACTACCGTTTCAACGGTATTCCCTTTGTCCCACAAAAGCTCCGTAACTTCCCCGCCATCCTTGAACACCGGAAAGTTCAGACCAATCCGCTTTAGCGGATATTCAGACTCGTCATTCCTGTAAATTTCAATTTCCTTAATCAAGGCTGTGACCACATTTCTCTTTTCTTCGTCATTTATTATATTATAAACGCAGTCGAAATTCACCATGATTTTGTAAATATTCTCAAGAGTAATTGCCTGCTGCTTAATTGCATCTCGCCGAAGTCTGGCATCTTCGATTTTTTCCTCCAGCTCAACAATGACATCATATAGGGAATCTAACCGCAAGGTCATATCATGGAGCTTTCGTTCCCGGTATTTTGCATCAGCAGGGAGACTGTCAATTTCCCGTTCCAATCTTGTTTTATTCAGATCAACTTCCTTCAGCTTTATCTGATAACCCTCCAATTCTTTATCCACTGCTTTCGTGTCAATCTGAACGCCAATCCGTTTTTTAATGGCTTGGGCATATTCCTCATTCCTTACGATCTCACGAATTGCCTCAATGACCATCGGTTCAATATCGGTCTTTTTCAGCATTGCCTTATATTCACAATGCTTACCCCGAACCATCCTATTCCGGCTACATACATAATAGTAAATTTCTTTGTAAGTGCCATCTTTATTTGTCCATGCGTGTTTATTCGTATACATGGGACTTCCACAAACCGGGCATTTCAGCAGACCGGATAACAAATGAACTCGATCCCGCCCAATTTTTGACGGTTGCTTTACTCCGGTTCTAAGACGCTTGGCATGAGCCTTTTCCCATACCTCCTCACTAACGATTCCTTTATGCTGTCCCTCTGTCAGAATGTAATCGTCATTTCTTTTCATCTGGTAATCGTTTTTTGTGCCTTTGACTTTTTCCTTCGTTCTCCGTCCATAAGCAATTTTACCGCAATAAACCGGGTTATCCAATATCAGTTTAATAAAATGTCCTGTCCAATCCTCTAATGTGCCATTCTGCCTCGGAATTTTCCGTATACCTTGTAAGTTCAACTGATTCGCAATACCACCCAAACCGATTTCCGATGAAGTATATAATTCAAAAATCTTCCGTATTGCCACAGCCTCTGTTTCTTCAATCATCAGCTTGTTATCTTCCAGTGTATATCCGTAGGGAGCAAAGCCACCATTCCATCCACCCTGCCGTGCCTTTTCGCGCCGCCCGTTCATCGTCTGCTCGATAATATTCTCACGCTCAATCTCAGCCACAGCAGATAGTACAGAAATCAAAAGTTTTCCGCTTGTCTGAGAGGAATCAATCCCTTCTTCTATGCAAATCAGATTTACACCATAAGATTGAACCAACTCCAAAGAGTTAAGTATATCTGCTGCATTACGACCAAACCGTGACAGCTTATACACTAAAATATAGTCAATGTCCAAGCCATCCTCAATATCTCTGAGCATTTTTTGAAAGGCAGGCCGTCCCTCAATGGATTTACCGGATTTACCGGCATCTTCATAAGTATCAACAACGATCATTTCCTCACGATCCGCAAATCGTGTCAGCATATTTTTTTGACCTTCCAGGCTGTATCCGTCCACTTGCATCTCTGTGCTGACCCTCGGATACAAAACACAGCGTTTTCCATATCGGTTCATAATTCATACCTCCAAAATTTACTTTTGGAAAATATCCTATGTAAAGCTGCGATTCTCACGCAGCTCCGTCAACCTCGCCCAGCACTCTCATACCATATTTCTCGATGATATGTGCCAGCGAAGTGATAAACGCTTCAAATTTTTGTTCCGCCAGAAGTTCTTCTGACCGGATTTCATCTGAAGGAATCAATGCGCTTTTATTCTGGATATTCTCCATTCAGAATCACCTCCGCAATTCCTAACGAAATTATAACTCTACTTGCACAGCCTGAAAATGATACGGCCTTTCGGCACTTTTATGTAATCCCCAGACTGCACAAGAGCGTCTTGTTTATGTTTTCCATGTCATCCTTGTTTAGATGACCAATATAGTTTTTTAACCTCGACTTGTCGATTGTTCTGATCTGTTCTAGCATAACAACAGATGGTTTCACCAAACCGCATCTGTCATTTAAGTGGTAATGCGTGGGGAACTTTCTGCTTTTTTTGCTTACACTGGTAATTGCTGCAATAATAATCGTAGGACTGAAACAATTTCCCACATTATTTTGAAGAATGAGTACAGGACGAGAGCCACTTTGTTCAGATCCGATACCAGGGCTTAAATCAGCCGAATATATGTCACCTCGATGGAATTTTTCAAACATCACTCTCGCCTCCTTAATATCTTAATACTTAAATAGCCGCACCAGTCTGAAAGAAATCTTCGGATAAAAACCTGGTGCGGCTACTGTTATTCTGTTCGGATTACTCGTCATATTTGCCACGCCCCCTGACGATGGGAACACAACAGGTCTCCGCTGGCGCGGCTGTCATAACTCCGCAGCATCGTTCGTATCGTGTGCCGCAGGGTTCCCCCCAAGTCTTTGGCGGGCCGTGAGGAAGTATCTTTAAGCCCCCATGCAGTCATCGCGCCAAATCTGCCACAATCCGTTTTATGAAATCGTAGATCGCTCCGAAGCAGTTCTTTCATCACCTCCCTGACTGCTCCATCTTCGCGGCGTTTCATATTCGCTCGTACATGGGTTATGTACCTGTTGTGCTGTCTATTCGATTGTCAATGTACTGATGAAGGAGGAAAACTTGTCCTTCTTATTAACACTGACAAAAAAGGCAAAAAACAGGCGCATCAAATGAAATTTTATCAAAAATATTTTACAAGCTGCTTTAATCCACGGCGGATACTGTCTCGGACACGGCTTGGGTCTACACCTTCTACTTCGGCAATTTCATTTACCGTCATTCCCAGATAGTATCGGGCATAAATTCGCTTTGCCTGTTTCTCCGGCAGCTTCATCACAGCGGCATAGACCTGCTCCTGAAACTGTTTTTCCTCCAGAAGCATCTCCGGTGTCTGGTGCTTCATCAGAATCGCATTTTCAATGCCGTTGTCGCAGTCCAGGGAGTAGTACGCCTTATAGCGATACATCCTCCGGTCATAAGCAGCTTCCGCACGTTCAGCTGCTCGAATAGTCTCCATTACTTCCTCTGTCACATCTACAAAAAAGTCTGTTGTATAAACATTAGGATAAAGTTCCCGAAGGTTAATTTTCTTCATTATGTACCTCCATTTCGATTCACGGGTGATTGACGGGTGAATCGAATGGAGGCGGAGACCGACACCGGCAGACAACCGGGTCATCTCCGAAAAAATGGCAACAAAAAACGCCAGATTTCCGTGAGGGAAAACTGGCGCGCCAAGAACAGCCATTATTATACTGAATTACATGGAACGATAATGCCGATGCAATGTTATACTTGCCCGGAGGAGGAGCAATGCTTTTTTTAACTGATGTAGATCATGTGAGCTTTGAAAAAGCAAACGAGACACGGCAAAATAACCTCCAATCGGCTACCGTGTCCCTGCAAGTCGTTATAGGTTTGTGTAAACGCAAAGAAACGGCGGCTCTGATTTCTCAAAACCGCCGCCAAAGTAAGTAGAGTAAGCGCACAAAATCAACCTGCCCAGCTACGGTTTTTTTCTTTCCCCATTGGGCGGGGCAGGCTCTCGTCGTATATTGAAATAAAAAAGGACCGATAACCACAAGTGAATTTACCTTGTGTATTATCGGCTCTGCGTCTGTGCGTCTGGCTCTTGAACGATGGATAAATTTAGTTTTCTTACCGTAATCAGGGTTTCATGTTTGCATTTAGGACAATATAACGGAAAGTTTTCCAGTACTGTATCATCGCGGATTTTCAATCGCGTTTTGCTGCCGCAAAAGGGGCATAAAATCCATTCTATCTTCATGTTATCTTCCTCTGTGCTTGGCTTTCTTCTTTTCCTGCCGTATGGCAAACTGACGGTCTTTCTCAGCCTCTTTCTGCTCACGGCTCTTGGTTTTCCGTTCCAGCTTACATTGCTCATGCTGGAGTTTCAACGCCTGCTGTGCCTTTGTGCCAATGCCTTTATCTTGCAGTTGACTTTGAATTTCGCGCTGCATTCGTTTGGGATTGATTTTTCGCTCTATGACTACTTCGATCTGGATCGGGGGACTGAATTTCAATTTATGCCAATTCTTCAGCAGAAAATCATAGACCTCATACTATACTTAATTCTATTTTCTATTTCTCGACACTAATAACTCTCTGTGCCCACTCACGATAAAATGCTTCTTCATGTGATACGAGCAATACAGTACCCGCAAAATCCATAAGAGCTGATTTCAATGCTTCCTTTGCCTGAACATCCAGATGATTTGTGGGTTCGTCCATAATTAGAAAATTGCAGGGAATCAGTGTTAGCAAACACATTTTTACTTTCGCCTGCTCACCTCCACTTAATGTTCCAATCGCTTGCATTGCGTGCTTACTGGAAATTCCACACCGGGCTAAATGTTTGCGAACATCTTTTATGACCATATCAGGATGGACATTGGAAACAATTTGAATTGGTGTCTGTTCAGGTTCGTCCCATATTAAGTCCTGCTCAAAATATCCAAGGGTAACTTGATCGGAAAATTTGAAATGACCTTGCATGGACGGGATTTGTCCAATTAATGTCTTGAGCAAAGTAGATTTCCCAATTCCATTAAAGCCAGTGATAACAACTTTTTGCCCGCCTTTTATGCTAAAATCAATATCTGATAGAACTGGATAGTGATAACCAACTGCCAGATGTTTGACCAGCAGATGCTCCGTATTTGTCAGCGGTAAAACAGGAAAATGAAAATGAGGAATAATCTCTTTCTGTTCCAAAGCCTCCATTTTGTCCATTCGATCAAGCTGTTTTTGTCGCCCTCTCGCCATTTTTGCTTTTCGTCCAGCAATATTTTTCCTAATAAACTCCTCTGTTTTTTTGATCTCCTTTTGTTGCGCTGAGTATTGACGAATGTAATCTTCCCGCAACAGTGTCTTTTTTCGCAGAAATTCAGAATAAGTGCCATAATACTTTGTTATTGTGTCATTATCTATATCGCAGATACGATTTGCGATTTTATCCAAAAAGTCAAAATCATGGGAAACAACTAAAAAAGCATTTTCCAAAGAGGATAGGTATTCCGCCAGCCATGCAACATGATCTTTATCAAGAAAATTTGTCGGCTCATCTAATAGCAATACATCTGGTTTTTCAAGCAGTAGCTTTGCCAAAATCACTTTTGCTCGCTGGCCGCCACTCATTTCAGCAATCGGACGGTCAAGGCCAATCGCAAGAAGTCCTAACCCATTGGCGACACGATCAATAGCGGTATCTATCGAATAAAAGTCATGGGCTTCAAGCTGTTCCTGATAACGGGCGGCCAGTTCAAGGCTTTTCATATCACCGTCAGCAGCTTTTTCATAGAGCTGCAACGCCTGTGCCTCCATTTCAAATAACTTTGTGAAAGCGGATTTGAGAAATTCTTTCATCGTTAAGGTATGGTCGATTTCCGCATATTGGTCTAAATAGCCAATCGTAGTATTCGGTTGCCAGACAATGCGCCCGCTGTCTGGTATGATCTGCTCTGTACAGATTTTGATTAAAGTGCTTTTGCCGGTTCCGTTCTGCCCGACAATGCCAATATGTTCTCCTTTATTGAGTGTGAAGCCTGCATTTTTGTAAAGCAGGTTTTCACCAAAAGAATGTGTTAGTCCTTCAATTTCTAATAAGCTCATTTTAAAAAAACCTTTCTTAATATATTTGGAAAAAAGAAAAGGCAGAAAGCAGAGATACACAAGTGTATCCGCCTTCTGCCTTTGGCATAGCAACGCCAAAAACAAAAGGCTATGGACAAAACATTGTCCATAGCCTCGTACACATTATAACTGCATGGAAAGCCATTTTCTCAAAATGGGTATAAAATCCCCTTTATGGCTTCCCGATGAAATCGAAATGCGTCATTTATACGCTATACTCTGCACAATGTTTCATCGGTTTGGATTGTACAGAGTTGATTTTCTTTTTACGCTGATCGGTTAAATGAAAGTTCATATCTTGCTCCCCTTTGGAGATATATTTTTATATAGAATAGCACAAACATTCTTCTTTGTCAATCTTATGAAATAATATATCATGTAATATCAAATCATATTACATTGCCTACGCTAACAAAAAAATTGAAGAACTGGACACCCGACGCCAGACCATTTCAAAGGCAATCGCTGAATTGAGCGTTGAAATCATATCTCCCCAGCAGATAAAGAAGTTATCCTATTATCTCGACAACTGGGACAGCATAGATTTTGACGACAAAAGAAAAGCCGCCGATGGTTTGATCTCTACGATCAAGGCCACCAGCGACCGTGTTCAGATAGAGTGGAAAATCTGACATTTCTGCTCTATCGCCCCTCATTTCTATTTTATCTTGTTTGTACCCCTTGTACACCGATGTTTTCTTCACTCAAAGATAGCTTTACAAAATACACCTCTAAGGCTACTACAATAGGTAGGGCGCAAGGTCTTATGCAGAAGCACTTTGAGACCTTGCGCCCTCTGTTATTCTACCCTAAAAATACTTTGCCAGCTGCTTCAGACCACGCCGGATGCTGTCACGGATACGGCTTGGATCTACACCTTCTACTTCGGCAATTTCATTTACCGTCATTCCCAGATAGTATCGGGCATAGATCCGCTTGGCCTGCTTCTCCGGCAGAGCCATCACTGCGGCATAAAGCTTCTCCCGCAGCTGCTTTTCCTCCAGAAGCATTTCCGGTGTCTGGGGCTTCGTCAGAATCGCATTTTCAATGCCATTGTCACAGTCCAAGGAGTAATGCGCTTTATAGCGATACATCCTCCGGTCATAGGCAGCTTCTGCACGCTCGGCAGCTCGGATCGTCTCCAGCACATCTTCGGTTACTTCTACAAAGTGATCGTTTTTGTAAACATCGGGATATAAGTCCTTAAGATTGACTTTCTTCATTATGTACCTCCATTTCGATTCACGGGCGATTGACGAGTGAATCGAAAGGAGGAGGGGATCGACAACGACATACTTCGGGAGCTTTCCCGAAAAATCGACAATAAAAAGCGCCAGCTCCCCGCAATGGGAAACTGGCGCAACAAAAATGACTATGATTCTTCTGCTTTAGTAGGAATGATAATGCCGATAAGTAGTCATATCTCCCCGGAGGAGGAGCAAGACTTTTTTTAATTGGTGCAGCTCATGAGTGCTATGAATGACGAAAATTGACATGGCGGTATCCTCCTATATACCGCCCTCCTGATCGCATGAGCATCGTCGAAAAAGAAACGGCGGCTCTGAAATATGTTATTTCAAAACCGCCGTAAGGCCACTGTATTTTGTTTTGGCGCATAAATACCCAGCCGCCGAAACAACGGTTTTTTTTATTCCCGTTGGGCGACTTTTTTCTTTTAGATTGTTTTGAGTTCCCGACTATAATAAGCTATACCTGCAATTACAATAAGGGCTATACCTGATCCAATCATAATCCACTGCAAGGGAAGAATATCAGCCAAAGGGCCAAACATAGCCATACCAATCGGTAAAAAGCCAGCATACATCGTGCCAAGTAATCCAAATACACGCCCCTGCATAGAGGTGTCCGTTTTTTCTTGTAACATAGTGGTAATTGCTGTTTGCACCATTGTTAATGCGACTCCATAACATACCATTAGGCCAAGGTAAAAAATAAAATTCTTTGAAAAGCCCATTCCGATTGCAAAAGAGCCAAACGCAAAAAGTCCAACTGACAAAGTTTTTCCTCGGTGCTTAAAACCTCCCCATGTACTCATAATAACTCCGCCTGCCATCATACCTGCGAACCCTACTACTTCCACTGCGGTAAGATACCAGTAAGTATCACCGAATACTCGCCGAACAAGAAGTCCTGCAAGATAGCCTGCTGGAACACAAAAGAAAGTGAATAGTCCGTAGATGATTAAAAGCTTTCCAATTAGTTTGTCTGCAAAAGCGTATTTGACGCCAATTTTCATGTCAGAAAAGACGCTGGCCTTCTCAATGGAAGTATTTTGTTTCGGAAGTGCCAAGCAGGACAATAGGCCCGTTCCCAAGATCGCCGTTACAATGTCTATCATAAGCGTCATTCTCAATGTGCTGATTGCAAAAACTGCACCTGCCGCCGCTGGAGCCGCAAAATTAACAATAGACTGCATTGTTGCATTGATGCCGTTGTACCGCATAAGCTGATCTTCCGGGACAAGCTGTGGGATAACGGCATTGACTGCTGGAGTTTGTATTCCTGCCCCCAAGGATCGTATGACCGACATAACAAGCAAACCGCCGAGCAAAGCAGGCTCCGATGAAATATGCGGAATTGCCAATACCATTACGAAAGTGACCAATGCAATCAGCAGATCTGCGCCTATAATCAATTTTTTCCTGTGGTATCGGTCTGCCCATACGCCGCCTATAAATGAAATGAGAAATTGCGGCAGATAGGAACAGACTGTAAATGCAGCCACCCACACGCCGCTGGATGTTTGCATGGTTGCATACCAAACGAGCGCCATTTGAACAAGCGTAGAGCCAAAGAGTGTGATACATTGACTGGTTAAGAAAAGGAGTATTCTTTTCTGCCAGCCGGTGCGTTGCGTGTCATCCATGTTGTATATCCTCCTGTTTTTTAGGAGGGAGCACAAAGCGCTGCGTGGGATAGCCAAACTCTGTCAGCAATTCTTTTTCGGCAAAACCAAGTTGCAATAGCATATCTCGATGCCCTGTATCGGCCTTGTCCTGTTCTCGAAAGGTTGTTGTGCTGATTTCCTGCCCTGGAAGATATGTTTCCAATAAGGCATCCAAGAATAACTTTTGAAGTCCGCGATTTCGATATTGCGGATGTACGCCAAGAAATTCTATACTGCCTGGAGAATAGGTAAATGCCATCGCTCCAATGAGAATATCTCCCTCCCTTAGCACAAGCGCACGCTTTTCGTCAATACTTTCTTCCAGCTTAGCTAAGTAGTCATCTTCATCCATTACAGGATACCCATCAATAACAAGCCGCATTAAGTTCATCCAATCGACAATATCTTTCTTTTCTGCTAACCGAATATCCTGTATTGTAAATTCCATAGCCGTCGTTCTTCGATGTAAAATGAACCGCAACTGCAAAGGATAAAAGCTCCGTTCTTCACGATACTCCGCAGGCGGCGATTTATACATAGCCTTAAAAGCTAATGAAAACGATTGCTGGCTCTCGTATCCGCAGATAAAAGCAATTTCGATAATAGGTTTATCCGAAAAGACCAGAAGCTTTGCCGCCTCTGTAAGCTGGCGGCGTTGCACATAATCATGAATTGTCATTCCTACGGTTTCGGTAAATAGTCGGTGTAAGTGATATTTTGAATAGTGAACAGCCTCCGCAACCGTTTCTAATTCCAGCTTTCCGTCAAGATGACTTTCGATATAGTCAATGACTGCCTCTATGCTGATGACTGATTGATTGCCCATTTATGTTCCCTCCTTTCCATCAAGCATAATAACAAAATCAAAAAAGATTGTTTTAATAATTATTGCGAATTTTGAAAATCCTCTCTAAATTCAGATGGGTCATTTATTATACTGTAATTATACTTGAAAAACAAATATTAAAAATAGTCTTTGGCTCTCGTTCTACCAAAAATCAGTATAATCATTCCTATCAACCGGCATAATAAGGTTATTCCTTTGTGCAAATCGGCACGATAGAATATATTTGAGGTGAATGATTATGCCGATTGATGATTTAACTGCTTTAGGGCTAAAAATGCGAGAAGCCCGAAAGAATAAAGAGCTAACACAACAGGAGCTATCTGATCTGAGCCATGTTTCTGTAAAGCAAATCGCCAACATTGAAAAAGGGAAAATGAATCCTTCCTATTTGATTTTGAGAGCATTGGCAAAAGTCCTACACATCTCTTTAGATACGCTTATAAATCCAGATATTTCTCTGGAGGATGAGGGTGTCAATCAGATGAAAATGCTTTATTCCAGCTGTCCGCCAGAAATGCGTGACACCCTGTTGCATCACACCCAGGAAACGGTGAAAGAACTGACAGAGTTGTCCGAGAAATTTGAAACGAATTGAGCCAGTGAGTGAAATTTAACGATTCTCTCACTGGTTCTTTTCATTTTCGGAGAAAAGAGGCAAGCAATGCCTGTGTTAATACACACAGGCCCGCAGAGAAGAAAATCCCTCCGTGATTTTCCTCTCCGCTTGCTTGTTGAGGGCAGCGCCCCCAAGCCCCTTTGAACACAGAATTTCATTCTGTGGCTGCGCGTTCTGCGAACGCTTTTGACCAGAACCAGCTTACCGCTGGCCGTGGTCTTTTTCTTTTTCAACATCCTGTTCTACCTCCATTTTCAGCACCCGATCCACATTGGCCTTTGCCGTTAAAAGCTCCCGCATTTCTTCACGGGAGCGCCGGTACTCGGCGTAAGTTTTCTTCTTTTCCTCCAGCAGCTTTGCATACTCGGCTTGCAGGTCTTTGACCTTGGGCAGCTTCTTCACGCCCATCTCATCAAAGGCATTCTTAGCAGCCTGGTGGAGCAGAATTTCTTCCTCATGTTCTTCCCTGAATTTCTTAGAGTAACCCGCCTTGCGGTATGCCACATAGACCTCACGGGTTTTAGCATAATTTACGATGTGAGTACGCAGAACAGCGATCTCTGCCATGCGCTTTTCAGCCGCTTTGATCTGCGCCGAAAGTTCATTGTGATGTGCCGTGGCAGCCGTAGCCTTTTCTTCCAAAACCGCATACTCCAGCAGATCGTTCTCTGACAGGTAATTCATGGTCTGCGCCATTTGCTTCAGATTGAAAACTTTAGCCCATCGCGTATAGCCAGCACCTTTTCCTGCCTGCAATTTTGCCTGAATGTCCACCAGCAGATTGACCTTCGGCGGCTCTGCCTGTGCGACTGTTTTCTTTCGCGGGGTATGTGCTTTCTTCCCGGAGAGAACTGCCCGCAAATCTTCCAATCCATATCCTTCGCCCAGACTGTCCATGCGGGCGGCTTTCTCCCAACCAGAGAGCTTCAGTCGATACGATTTTCCGCGTTTTGAAACTTCACAACCATACTCTTGCAACAGCTTCAGCAGTTCTTCAAAGTCAGCAGGACTTTGTGATAATGCGTTGTCAATCGCCACACGAAGCAGCTCTCGGTGAGAGGGCTTTGCCTGATCGCCCAGCCATTTGTTATAGCTCTTTCCGTGAGGTTTCGGATTCTCTACAATGGACAGTCCATTCTCAATACAGATGGTGTCACTTAGCCGACGAACCGCCTTGGTGCTGCCCCAAAAGTTTCGGAACTTCCGGTCATATTCTAAGCTGACCGATGACCAGATAATGTGATTATGAATGTGCGACTTGTCTATGTGAGTGCAAACCACAAAGGCATGATTGCCTTTGGTAAAACGCCTTGCAAATTCTACGCCCAGACGGTTGGCTTCTTCCGGGGTAATCTCACCGGGGCGGAAGGACTGGCGCACATGATAGGCAATCACATCATCCGCTCCGCGCACTCGTCCGGTAGCAACAATATACTGCCGCTTTGCTAAAAGAAACTCCGCATCAACCGTTCTGCTGTCACACGCATAACCGGTAATGAGTTTGCCGTTATCTGTTTTCTTTGGGTTTGCCACATAGTCGATGATGTCACTGATTGCCCGACTCTCTGTGCGACCCTTGCCAACATGAAGCGGCATGATTCTTGTAGTTGCCATAATAGAAGGCCCTCCTCTCATAAATATTTTTGTTTTCGCTGAACTCTTTGCTTCTATCGTTGCAATAGCTTTCTCCGCTGGGTATAATAATAAAAGATATTCTACAACCTCAAAGGAGGGATTTTATGATAGAACAGCTCATTGCCGAAGCAACGGAATGTGATTTCAAAGTTGCTCTCGAAACAAAAAAGCCAAAAAGCTGGTTAAAAAGTGTCAGTGCCTTTTCCAATGGAATCGGCGGCACTCTGTTTTTCGGAGTCTCTGATGACCGGGAGCCTATCGGCTTGTCCGATGTTCAAAAGGATGCTGAAGCGATCAGCCGCTTAATCAAAGAACGTATCACACCATTACCGCAGTTTATCTTAAAGCCATTGCAGGAAGATGGTAAAAACCTGTTGGCTCTGGAGGTTTCTCCTGGCCGCAGCACCCCATACTATTACAAGGCAGACGGAGTGATGGAAGCATATATCCGTGTTGGAAATGAAAGCGTAATTGCACCGGATTACATTGTGAATGAACTGATCTTAAAGGGAACCAATCAGTCCTTTGACACCTTAACAACAGAAGCTGTGAAAAAGGATTACAGCTTCACACTCCTGGAGGCAACCTATCTGGAACGAACCGGTCTCCGCTTTGAGCCTTCCGATTATGTCTCCTTTGGTTTGGCTGACAAAAATGGGTTCTTGACCAATGCCGGAAAGCTCATGACCGATCAGCACACAGTTTATAACTCCCGTATGTTCTGTACCCGGTGGAATGGCTTGGAAAAAGGCTCTATCTTTGATGATGCGCTGGACGATAAAGAATACGAAGGGAATCTGATTTATCTACTGAAAAGCGGCAGTGAATTTATTCGCAATAATTCCAAAGTCCGTTTTGTCAAAGAGGCACAGTATCGTGTAGACAAGCCGGATTATGCTGAACGAGCTGTGACAGAGGCTCTTGTCAATGCGCTTATCCATCGTGATTATATTGTGCTTGGCAGCGAAATCCATATTGATATGTTTGATGATCGGGTGGAAATCACATCTCCGGGCGGTATGTTTGGCGGTGGATCAATTCAAGAATATGATATTTACAGTATCCGTTCCATGCGACGAAACCCTGTGATTGCTGACCTGTTCCACCGCATGAAGTACATGGAACGCCGTGGAAGTGGCCTGCGCAAAATCGTCAGTGAAACCGAAAAGCTGCCTGGATACACAGCGGCATATAAGCCTGAATTTTCCTCAACAGCGACAGATTTCAGAGTTATTTTGAAAAATGTGAATTACCATCTTAGTCAGAAAGACTTAGTCAGTGACCAAGATTGTGACCAAGTTAGTGATCAAGATAAATCACAGGACATCCTACACGCAGTCTTGGATTTTTGTATAACAGAAAAAAGCAAACAAGAAATTTGCTCGTTTATTGGTTATCGAAATCTCACTTATTTTACAAGAAAATATTTGAATCCTCTACTGGCAAGTGGCCAGCTTAAAATGACTATTCCAGATAAGCCAAACAGTCGAAAACAAAAATATATTACAGTTCGTTCCGAATAAACAGAGAAGCAGGGCATTGGGTCTCATCTCCCATTGTCCTGCTACTTTTCATTCTAAATTATATTCACATCATTTACCCATACACCCAATCCTGGATTGCAAATTTCAAACTCTGTACCTTGCCCAGCAGCCAGATCGCAGCCAGCGGCAGCCCCATCGGGCTAATCAAAAATGCCATAACCAGCAAAATCACACCATTCTGCGGGGAATAGGTAATCAGCACAGCCACACCAAGCAGAGCAATTATCGTGCTTAGTAGACCAAGCACCAGACCGGATATGTAGATCAGCCCCGTGCAGAGCCAGACAAAAAGCGTCAACACCAAAACGACCGGTGCAGTTACGATCATCAGCAGACATTTCAAAATCTTCATTCCTGTTCCTCCTTCCAACGCTCCAGATACTGTTTGCATAGGGCATCCGCTTCTCTCTCATCATCTTCCGTCACTTCCCGTTTTCCTTTGGTCAGTTCAATCTCCAGATAAGTCCGGTAATCATCGGCTAAGAGGTCGAACAGTTCCTTGGGAGTATGGCACACCTCGCCAGAGCAATAGTGAAAATCTTGGTCAAATTCAACTCTTACACATCCATGGCGGCTGATATAAACTTCTATGGTCTCGTCTGCGGTTAGGTAATCCGCAAAAATCTCCAGCACCTTTTCAAAGGTCAGCATCTGTTTTCACTCCTTTGCTACGCTTCT
This sequence comes from Roseburia sp. OF03-24, assembly GCF_003463035.1. Lineage (NCBI taxonomy): Bacteria > Bacillati > Bacillota > Clostridia > Lachnospirales > Lachnospiraceae > Roseburia > Roseburia sp. OF03-24. The sequence goes on from NZ_QSCK01000011.1 coordinate 36,623, forward strand.
TATTCTACTCATATTATCCGGTACAGACAGGCAAAAGACAAGGATACAGACAAAAAGAAAAAGCGGAGGAAGGTGCGGCGAAGAAACGCCGTTCCTCCCTCCGCAAATGGAGTATCTATCCCTGTTATGAAAGTTTGGAGAGTTGGGTAAGGATTTCCTTCACACCCTCCCACAGTTGTTCCTGCCGCTGGGATATATCCTCCAAGTCAGCATTATAAACCCGCCCGGTCTCATGCACTTTGCGGGTCAGCTGGTTCAAGTTGTTGCTGCTTCGGCGCATCAGGGAGACCAACTCCTTCATCTCTGGCAGTTCCAGCTTGACCACATAACCATCCAGCGCCATTTTCCGCAGATAAGCGCTCAAATTCTCTGTCCCGTATTGCTGCATCTTTTGATGGATCAGTTCCAGTTCTTCTGCGGACACCCAAAACAAAACCGGCACATCCCGCTTGCGCTTTGCCAGGGTTATCGCTCCGGCTCCCGTTTTTTCGGGGCGGCAGACTTATGGGCGGGCAGCTCCTGTTTGAGCTTATCCCGTACTGAGGGACGGGACGGTTCCAGTTTTTCTCTCTGGGTACGGCTGCGCTGCTGTTCTTCACGCACCAGATCAATAAAACCATCCAGCACAGCAGGGTGGCTGTTTAAGGCATAACCACAACGGACGGTTTCTGGATTATCGTTGGGAATGGTCTTGGCCCATTCTTTGTTGCGTCGGGAGTAACGCCCATCCCAGTCCTGAAGCTGGACCGTGTTAGACAGAACCATGGACACACGCTCCATGCCATAGGTCTCGATCACACCCTTTGCCGCATCGTGGCTGAGATACATTCCGTCGAAGTGCTCCCGCACCGCCGCTTCAATAGACTCTTTGCATTGGCGATTTACATTGTTGGAAGCTCGGTACTGCTCCAGCTCCCCATGTTCTCTCGCATAGGCAGCTGAATGGGGATAGATCGGTGTTGTTCGCAGTTCCTCTTTAGCTCTGCACACATCGTCGGCACGGTTCTCAATACTGTCCCGGATCACATCCATATAGCCGGTCTCCAGCTTTTCAAAATAGCGGTACACATCCGCCAATGGAGAGGGAGATTCCAAAAGTGCCTTGGCCTGGGCGTCGGTCAGCTCCAGCTCCTCCATCGCCATCACAATGTCCTCGCGGATGGTGTACTCATAGGCATGGTTTAAGACTTCTTCCGGGGGCTGGCTTTTCAACCAGTCCCTGTATTTTTCCTGTTCGGCAGCCATCTTTTCATAAAGGGCTGTATTCAGATCGTTAGTATTCATGTTATCGCACCTCCTCATGCTGTTTTGGTTTCTTGTCTGTACTGCGGGGTTGCGCCGGGCGTTTTAGGTTATCCAGCACCGAAGTCCGTGTGCTTTTGGCAACAACAGACTCGGTGTGTGCCTGCCCCTTTCCGTCGATGTTGAGCAGGGTATCCAACTCCACCAGACGGGCATTTTTGCTTCTCAGTTCTTCTTCATAAAGGAATGGCTTTCCGACTTCCTCCTTTGCCGCAGCTTGCTGCTGACAAAGGTTATCCAGCTGTGCCTTTGCCGACTCCAGACGCTGGGGCATCTGAGCAAGGGCATTGTCGATACGGGTAAGATTTCCGCGAGGGTCTGTACCAAGGGTTGCCCGGTGGGTCATCTGTCCTTTCAGCAGGAGCGTATACTCCTGTTTCCAAGCGGAAAATTCCACGGACATGGCATAACCCCGGTAGTTGCCGATCTGCACCGGATCGGAGGTTTTAACCTCCTTGCAGGCATCCAAAAGGGCTGCACCGGCGTTCTCCTTATCGGTCAGCAGGTCTCCACGAATCTCCATACCGGCAAAGCCGTCCTCCGGGTGCGGGTGAGCTGCCAAAACCTCCAGGTCAGATTCAAAGCCCTTGATAAAACCCTTGTGCTTTTCAATCTCCTCTGGGAAGTATTTGAGCAGCTGGTCCTCCAGACGGTACTGCTTGCTCTGGTGGTCAGCTTTCATCAGCTTCAGGCGGGATACCTCCACATCCAAATCCATACGCTCCTTGATGCGGGGATCTCCGGCACACAGAGCCTTGATCTCGGCAAAGGAAAGCGCCGTTTCATCCACATCATCGCAGGAGCGCACCGGCGATTTAGAAGTCATGATCTGGGAAATGAATTTCTGCTTATTCTCCACCGTCTGCCAGAGGTATGCGTCAAAGGTTCCTTCGGTCACATAGCGGTACACATGAACAAGGGGATTCTGGTTGCCCTGGCGCTCGATACGCCCCTTTCTCTGGGCAAGGTCTCCCGGTCTCCACGGGCAATCCAGATCATGAAGTGCCACCAGACGGTCCTGCACATTGGTGCCAGCGCCCATCTTGGCGGTGCTGCCCAAAAGAACGCGCACCTGACCGGTACGGACCTTAGAGAACAACTCCTTTTTCCGCACTTCGGTATTGGCTTCATGGATAAAAGCGATCTGGTCGGCAGGCATCCCCTGGGCAATGAGTTTCTGACGAATATCGTCATATACCGTAAAAGTCGGTTCCTGTTCCGGCAGAGGCACAGCGCCTTCCAATGCGTGAAGCAGTGGATTATCCAGCGTTTTCGCCGCCTTGCTTGCAGGAGCTTTGGCCTGTGGTGTAGAAATGTCGCAGAACACCAGCTGGGTCAGCTTGTCAGCTTTGCCGTCTCGCCAGATCTGCATGATGTTGTCCACACACTGATTGACCTTTGTGCCAGGTTCGTCCGGCAGCATCTGGTTGACGATCCTCTGGTCAAGCCCCAGCTTGCGGCCATCCGAGGTAATCTTGAGCATGTTATCCTGGGACGGGTCAACAGTTCCGCTGTGTACCAGCGATGCACGCTCCGAAAGAGCTTTGACCATTTCCTGCTGATGTTCGGTAGGCTGCGCCACGATGTTGTGGTACTCCACTTCCGGGGTAGGGAGATTTAACTGATCGGCAGTCTTGATGTCGGCCACTTCTTTGAACAGGTTCATCAGCTCCGGCAGATTAAAGAACTTGCTGAATCTCGTTCTTGCCCGGTAGCCGGTGCCTTCCGGTGCCAGCTCCAATGCTGTGACGGTCTCCCCAAATCGGGAAGCCCAGCAGTCGAAGTGGGTCATGTTCAGTTCTTGCAGGCGTTCATACTGAAGATAACGCTGCATGGTGTAAAGCTCGGTCATGGAGTTGCTGACCGGTGTGCCGGTGGCAAAGATCACGCCACGGTTTCCGGTAATCTCATCCATATAGCGGCACTTGGCAAACATATCGGAGGATTTCTGCGCGTCCGATGTGGAAAGACCAGCCACATTCCGCATTTTTGTGTATAAAAACAGGTTCTTGTAGTTGTGGGCCTCGTCCACAAACAGCCGGTCCACACCCAGCTGCTCAAAAGTTACCACATCATCTTTTCGCCCCTCGGCTTGCAGCTTTTCCAGTCTGGCTTCCAGAGACTTTCTGGTACGCTCCAGCTGCTTGACGGTAAAACGCTCGCCGCCGCTGGCCTGTACCTCGGCAATCCCTTCCGTGATCTCGTCGATCTGCTCATAGAGAAGCCGTTCCTGACGCTCCCGGCTGATGGGGATACGCTCAAACTGGCTGTGTCCCATGATAATGGCATCATAATCACCCGTCGCAATACGAGCGCAGAACTTCTTTCGGTTATGGGTCTCAAAGTCCTTTTTTGTGGTGACTAAGATATTGGCGGAGGGATAGAGACGCAGAAACTCCGACGCCCACTGCTCGGTCAGATGGTTTGGAACCACAAAGAGAGATTTCTGGCACAGTCCCAGGCGTTTGGCTTCCATTGAAGCAGCTACCATCTCAAAAGTTTTGCCTGCGCCTACTTCATGTGCCAATAAGGTATTTCCTCCATACAGCACATGGGCAATGGCGCTTTTCTGGTGTTCCCGCAGGGTAATGGCCGGGTTCATGCCTCCAAAAGTGATGTGGCTGCCATCATATTCACGGGGGCGGGTAGAGTTCATTTCCTCGTTGTACTGGCTCACCAAAGTCTGGCGGCGCTCCGGGTCTCTCCAGATCCAGTCCCTAAAGGCTTCCCGGATCGCCTGCTGTTTTTGAGCCGCCAGGGTGGTCTCCTTGGCATTCAGCACGCGGCGCTCTTTTCCGTCTGCGTCCTCTATGGTGTCATAGATACGGACATCCCGCAGGTTTAAGGAATCCTCCAGAATCTTGTAGGCGTTGGCGCGGCTGGTTCCGTAGGTGGTATAAGCTGCCACATCGTTGTAGGATACAGAAGATTTCCCCTTGATCTGCCATTCAGCAGTAAAGGAGGAATAGTTGACCTCAATGCTGCGCTGGAGATAAAACGGGGTGTTGAAGGTCTCGTACATAAACTGCTGGATGTACTCCTTGTCAATCCAGGTAGCGCCCAGACGCACCTCAATTTCCGACGCATCCAGGTCTTTGGGCTGGGCGGCGGTAAGAGCTTCCACATTGACTGCAAAAGAAGGGTCCTGCTGTGCCGCCCGCTGCGCCTGACGCAGTTTGCGGCGTACATTGCCGGAAAGGTATTCATCAGCAGTCACATAATGGGGTGTGCCGTCCTGTTCCAGCTGTCCCGGCACACGGAAGATCACGCCTTGCAGTTCTCCGGCCAGTGCTTCTTTTGTTTTTCCGGTAAGCCGACTCATATAGCTCATATCTACGCAGGCTTTTTCCGAGATGGACACCGCCAGTGCTTCGCTTGCCGTATCCACAGTAGCCACTGCCTGATGGGGCTTGATGGTTCGTTTGGTGAACATATCCGCCTTACGTTCCAGTTTCCCGTCCTCGTCGATGACTTCCAGCGCACAGAGCAGGTAATAGGAAGAATCATCTGCATAGGCCAGGCGGTTTGCACGGTCATTGATAAGGCCATATTTTGCAGAAAAGCTGTCATAGAGGCTGTTCAGTTCCGCCTGCTTTTGGGTAATGGTGCTGTCTGGAACCGCTGCATCCATCTGAAGGTCGATCAGTTCCTGCACACAATCACGCAGTCCCACAAGACCTTTCACACGGGCTTCGGCGGTGGCGTTGAGGTCAGGGCGCACCATGCGGCTGTTTTCCCGATAGTACACCTGCCCGTCTACAATGGCATAGGAATAGTTCTTCACATTTGGGTCGGCAGGAATGGAGGTGTCAATGGCTTCGCCTTCGCCCAGCTCCGGCAGCTCTGCCTCCTGATAAGTGCCATGAATGTACTTCACAGCATCATGCAGCTGGTCGGAAAGCTCCAGTCCCTCGATAGGGTTCACGGTGTAATCCATACCATGAGCAGTGCTTACCGGCTCCTGTCTGCCCAGCACCATTTCCGGGTGGTCGATAAAATACCGGTTGATGGCAAACCCATCCTCCGTTTGTCCGGTCTGCGTCCACTCTGGTGCAATGTCCAGCGGACGGTCCCGCTTTTGGAGAAAGATGATGTCCGATACAACCTCGGCACCGGCATTCTTTTTGAACGCGTCATTAGGCAGACGGATCGCTCCCAGCAGCTCGGCACGCTGGGCAAGATAGCGGCGCACGGTGGAATCCTTGGCATCCATGGTATAGCGGGAGGTCACAAAAGCTACCACACCGCCGGGACGCACCTGATCCAATGCTTTGGCGAAAAAGTAATTATGAATGTTGAAATTCAGCTTGTTGTAGGCTTTGTCATTGACCTGATACTGACCAAAAGGCACATTGCCGATGGCAAGGTCAAAGAAGTCCCGCCTGTCAGTGGTCTCAAAGCCGCCTACTGTGATGTCCTCCTTGGGATAGAGCTGCTTTGCGATACGCCCGGAAACCGGGTCAAGCTCCACACCATATAGACGGCTGTTTCGCATTTCCTCCGGCAGCATACCGAAGAAGTTGCCCACACCCATAGATGGCTCCAGAATATTTCCGGTCTCAAATCCCATACGGCCCACAGCATCATAAATCGCTTTGATGACCATAGGGCTGGTGTAATGAGCGTTGAGGGTGGAGCTTCTGGCGGCGGCATATTCCTCCGGGGTCAGCAGCTCTTTCAGCTGGGTATACTCGGAAGCCCATGCCGGTTTCTCTGGGTCAAAAGCATCAGGAATACCGCCCCAGCCCACATAACGGGAAAGAATCTCCTGTTGTTCGGGGCTTGCCTGCTGTCCGGCAGATTCCAGCTCTTTCAGCAAACGAATGGCATTAACATTTGCCTGGAACTTGGCTTTTGGACCGCCTTCGCCCAAATGCTCATCGGTAATGCGGAAGTTCTGTGCATTGCGGCGCAGGTTAGCCTTGTATTCCTCATAGGAGGCTTCCTCGGCAGCTTTGGCATTGGGGAAGGTCTGCCACTGGCCGTTGACCTGAATGGAAACCGGGTGTTCATCCAACACTTCCTCAAAGGTTTTCTCCGGCTCTGTTACAGGGGCTGGCGGCTCCGGCTCCTCAATATGCAACCGTTCCACCACCACATCATAAGGTAGATGGTTCTTATCGCCCGGATAGACGGCCACGGTCTCGGAATGAAAGGCTGGGGATTCGGCAGACGGTTGGGGCTGTTCTTGTCCAAAGCCATCCAGCTGACGGGCATACATCCCGCGCAGCAAAGGCGCAACCTCATCCCAGCGGAAATACAGCACAGCCAGACGCTTTTCCTCTGCGTCCAGGACTTCCAGCTCCATGCCTTGTGTCGTGGTACGGTAATCGGCAATATCGCCGTTCTCCAAATCCAGCGTCTCAATCTCATGAGGATAAGCTCTACTCAGCCAGTAGGCGATCTCACTGTTGCTCCTGCCGGATTGCAGCAGCGTGGAAAGCTGCTGTTTATCCGCTTCATCCATGAGTCCATGGGCCAATACATCCCGCAAGTCTTGATCTGCCTTGTCCGGGTCAATGGGAAGAAACCCGGTATAGTAAGCATTGCGGCGGTCTGCCCGAAGCAGCTGCTCGAACTGTTCTTTGCGCTCTGCCCGATAGATGGGATATACCATGCCGGTGGGCAGAAGCTGTACGGTGTCCTCCCGCAGCTCGGTGATCTGATAGGCGTCATCCTCGATATACACGGTATCGCCCACGGCATAGACCGGGGCAGCAGGGTCATAGGAGGTTCTTTGCGGAATTGGGCGGCGAACTGCATCATATTCCTCATCGGAAATGGAAACTTCGGAAGTCTGTTCTGTCTCGGCAGCTGCAATCTGCTCGGCATCCGACATCACCTGTTGGATAAACGGGTCATTGTCCAGTTTTTCCGGGTCTGCCACCTGTCCGTTGACGATCCCTCTTTCCTCCAGAGCTTCCCGGATGGCGATTGGGTCGATATTGTCAAAACGATCCTGTTCTTCTTCGGTATAGAACCGGTCCTCCTGAATAAGCTGGGCAAGCCTGCGCTGTACCTTCGGCCAGGGCAGCTGTGTTTCCTCCGGGCTTCCGGCACGGACAACGAACGGGCTGTTGCCGCCACCGTATTCCTGAGCCAGCCATGCAGCGGTATCCTTCTCTCTTGCATGGTCTTTCATATAGCGGACGACAGCGTGTTTACTCTCGATATTGCCGTTCCAAACACAGAGAGCTTTGTCAATATCCTCCTGAGAAAGAGGGCGCAGACGCTCATGGAGCTTTGGATAGGTTTCGTCGATCACTTCCCGGTGTAAACGCTGACGGAACTCCGGCACATCCGAATAGAGTCGGATCAGCTCCATATCCTTAGAACCAAGAACCGCACGGCGCACAGCGGCATTGCCCTCGATGACAGCATTTTCACGGTCAGAATGCCCGCAGGCATTGCGGTATGCGGCATCCTCGGAAATAGCGGCAGTCACCACAGGCTTATACTGCTCAAACTGCTCCCGAAGGATAGGCTTTGGCGCTTCTTCTTCCATCTCCGGCTGCTGGGCTTGAATGGCATCTTCTTCGGCCAGTTCCTGTTCAGACTGGATTTTGTCATACTGCGCCTGTTCCTGTTCGGTAAGATAGCGGTCTTTCTGGACAAGTGAGGTAATGCGCTTGGCAACCTTTTCCCAGTTCAAGTGAACATCCGGGCAGTCCTGCTTTTTATAGTGCAGTCCTTTCCCATCGTGATCTTCGCCGCTGTGTGTTGCGCCGGACAGGGCATGAGAGCGTCCGCCAATACCATACTCATCTTTGAGGAATCTTACTTTCTCCTTATCCGTATGGTTTTCCATGAAGAACGCATAGATACGGCCTTTTCCTCCGGCAAAACTGCTGCCGCCGGTCATGGCGGCGTCAATCTCATCCTCGGTAATGAAGTGCTGAACAGTTGGCACTTGGGAAAGGTCAGAAGAAAAGGTCCTGCGTGGTAGGTCAAGATCCTTCAGGTTCTCCCATATCTCCCTTGGTTTATGATAGTGAAAACGTAAAAGGTCACGGTCCTGCTGATAGGCAGTCCAGAAAGCAGCGTATTCTTCCTTGAGGGTCTGGCGGAAAGCAGGGTCACTCAGCTGCTCCGTCAGGCGGCGGGTCTCCTCCGGGAACCCATTGCCTTTGATCTCTGACAGGCAAGACAAATATCCGGCTTCTCTGGCGTACTCACTGAGATCGTGATATAGGTTCCAGAACTTTGTGGCAAGGAGGGAGCGTTCATAGCCTGCCGCTTCTGCAAGCTCCACATTGGAGGTAAACTGGCCGCTCTCCAAAAGCTCCCCGATACGCTCTGCGGCGCTCTCCCAGGAAATGACCTGGGCAGACTTGTCATAACGGACAGACTTCCCGTGGGAAAGATGGATGCCATCCTCGGCATACCATACGCTCACGCTGCCAAGGCCGTTGCCGCCGTGGTACAGCGTTTTCAGTATCTCGGCAATCTCAGCGGTGGTTTTCTGCTTTTCAAATGCTGCAACCACACGCTCCCTCTGACGATCTGTATTGCCTCCCAAACGCAGCACATGGTCAATATCATTTTGGGCAAAAGAAAAAGCAGAGGATGTATGCGCTACATTCTCTGCTTCATCTATGGATTGGATCTGCTCCGCTTCGGAGAGGAACAGGTTTAGGGTCAGCTGTTGATAAGCTCCGCCATCAGGATCTCCTCTGCCTGGGCTTTGCAGGTGTTCATCAGGCCCACCCACTTCATGGGATCGCTGGCTTTCAGTTCCTCGGTGGCTCCCGCTTCCTTCGCCAGCTGGGGCATCATCTGTTCCAGTCTGCTCTGGGCGGTCTCGTCGATCTCGATGAGGTGCGGGTACAGCTTCTCGCTCAGCAACATCTGGTTGTAGAGGATGGGACGGTGCTCCTTCAGATAGGTTTTCCTCATCCTTCCGTACTTGCCCAGGGGTTTCGACCGCTGCTGGCTCAGCTTCAGGTTGGGAATCAGATAGTCTCCGTTCTGGATGTAGGTCATGGGATTGTTCATCTTGCTTGCTCCTTTCTTGGTTGGCTTCGCGCTCTGCATTTCGGACGGTAACGCCGATCTGCCGCAGCACCTGCTGGTTGATCTGGCTGACCGCTGTTCCCAGCGCCCCGATGGTGGACGGGGTATTGAAATCAAAGATTGCCATGAAATCTTCGTGGTCGAAGTAGCGTTCCGGCTCCAGTCCGCAGCGGGACATCAAAGCGTAAGTGATGCTGACGGTGGCGGCTGCCTTGAACTGCACTCCGATGTTATACTCATCATATTCCTCCAAAAAGGAACCGTCAACGATATAGAAGAAGTCCTGCTGATGCTCCGTCCAGTATTCCTCGGCCAGTTTTCCGGCTACCTCCGTGAGCTGTCCGGCAAGGTCATCACCGGAAACATCATAGGTGCGCTCCAGCATGGCCTGCACGGAATCCAGATGGCGCTCCTCCAACTGCCACAGCCAGGGAGTGCGGGAATGTTCACGGGTTCCGGTGTCGGAAATGTCAAAGACATAACGCAGGCGAGGTCTGTCCCCGGAATCATCCACCAGAGCGATTCCCTTGGAACCGCGCCTTACATAACGGCCCATCTTTTCATTCCACAAATCGTACTCCGCACAGGCGGTGGCGTCCGGTCGCTGGGCATAGATCATCAGCTGCTCATGGAACGGGTACTTGTAAAGGCGGGAAGCAGTAGTGAGAAACCCTGCCCATTCCTGCCAGCTCCCCGTGAGCTGTGTTGCCACCTTGTCCGCCATCTGCGCATATAGTTCAGCTTTGGTTGGCATAGTGTTCTGTCCTCCTTTCGGTTTTTGGATAAAAGAAAAGCAGGAAACCTAAATAATTTCCTGCTGGGTAAAACTGTGAATATTAAATTGGGGTTAGGTTATTTGTTATGCAAACTGTATTTTTTATAGATTTACAATCATAATATACTCCTCATCATTTTCGTCAACAACAGTAAATCCCACTTTCTCATACATTTTCACTGCATAATTACTTTTCTGAACGGACAGGGATATTTTTGAATATCCAGCCAATCTTTCTACTTGTAATAGTTGTTTCAATAATGAAGTTCCAATGCCTAATCCTCTATATCGAGGGCAGACAGACATAGCAAGAGATGGTGTATCATTATCAATGTGTCCATAATCATTCATAATTCTTACCCAAATAGCTCCTACTATATCTCCTTGAATTTCTGCAACTAAGGCTTTATCGTGTTTTCGATTCCCAAACTCAATGATATATTCTTGTAATTCTGGAAAGTCTATGACTGATCTAGGTGGTGCTTCAACACCTTCCGGAATATAAATCGCTTCGTATAAAAAATCGCTTAACAATCTGTATTCTTGGCTTTTCATTTCTCGTATCATATATTGCATAACTTCTCTCACCACCTCATCTTGGTTCAATAAATTTACTGGTCAACATCTGGATACAACCCCAGTTTAGGAGTAAGGTTTTGAGTGTTTAGTTGTTTAATATCTCTGCAATCGTGTTTGGTGCATATTTATTGAGTTCATGTCCTGCATTTGGAACGATGTGCAAAGTAGCTTGGGGTAGCAATTCTTTTAGCCTTTTAGAAGCCTTTAGATTGGCAGTATCCTTTTTGCCACACAAAATTGTCACTGGACAACAAATATTATTTAATTGCGCAGTAAAATCCAATGATCGCATAGAGTGAGCCAATTTTATGGTGCTGCTTTTTGATAGTCCCATACTTTCAAAAACCTTGTTTGGCATACAACGGAAGATAAGATTTTGAAAATCTATCAGTAAGCTTGGAACTTTATATTGTGCGCCAATCAAAACCAGCGAAGCCACTTTTTCTTCATGCTGAATAGCAAAATCAATCGCAAGAAGCGCACCTAACGAAAGACCACAGATACGAAGCGGCTCTTTTTCTTCAGAATACCGCTGTTCTAAATCGCCTAAAATCTGCGAATATGATATTTCATCTTCTGTTGAAGAAAAAAGTTCTGGGCAATCGACATCGGAAATTGATAGTTGTTGGACTACTTCTTTCCAATCCTGTGCAGTTTGTCCCAACCCATGTAAAAGAACCGTTTTCATTAAACACCTCCTAAGTTCAAGATATTCATCAACGCACACAAGTTGCTCTTGAAAACCTGTCATTGTGTTTAGAATTTTCAACAATCCATTCGTCCAAAAACTTCATCTGTTCTTCTGTATGAAACCAGTGTTCTCCATTTCTCATGACAGAAAGTGTTGAATGGGTTCTTTGGGCAAATTCAAATATCGTTCCATAAGCGGTAAGATTATCTTTTTCACCATACAAAATGTGCGTTGGGATTTTCCATATAATAGGATTTTCTCTTACATAGCAAAGATAATCCCATGAAAGGGTCTCTCCAAAGGTTGTCTGAATTTCTTTTTTCTCTTTGAGTTCATCTTCTGTAACATTTGCCCAAATCATCATATCAGCAATAAGCCTTTCCATATCTACAATGGGCGAAATAAAATATGCTTTCTCTATTTGCTGATTTGATAAGGCATTGATAGCAAAATACGCTCCAATGCTATTGGCGATTATTTCAACAGTCTTGTAGTTTCTATAAATCGAATTAAAAAGTAATGGAAATTCTTCTTTTGCTTCCCATGGAAACTGTGCAGTATAGTCAAGACCAATTACATCACAATCACTAAAGAGCGACTTGTAATGGAGAGCTTCTTCAGCATCTCCTCCTTTTCCATGTATATAAATAACTGCTTTATCCACGATAGTAATCCTCCATAATTTCTATGTTTATCCATCATTCATTATAATTTCCTCAACCTTAAAAGTATAGTGGGCTTTTGTAAAAAACAAAAGAAACCGCCTTTCCATCGGACAGTTTCTCTCACTATGTCATCCTGACACGATAAATTTACTGGTCAAAATCCGGGTACAGCTCCAGCTGAGAGAAGTCCTCATCGGTCATCGCACAGAGCTTCGTAAGGGCACTGTCGGTCAGCTCCCTCAGTTCCGTTTCCTCCGGCGAAAGCTCGCCGTGCATTTCACGCAGGCTGTCGATCAGCCCGGTGCGGCTGCCGGTATTGTAAATGCACATCAGGTTCATTTCCTCAAAAGTAAAGTTTCCCATATCAAATCTCCCTTTCCGCACTCTTTTTGGGTGCTGTCTTTTTGTGTTCTGCTTTGGGCTGGCTTTTCAGCTGGTCCACAACGGATTTCTTCTTTTCCCGTTCCTCCCGATGAACGGCGTCAGCCAAGTCCATGAGGGAGATAGGCTGACCGCTTCGGGCCTGCTGTTCCAGCTCTGCCACCGTGGGTTCTTTTGCGCCATTGTTGATGATACCGTCGATCATGCCGTAATCGTCCTCCAGCATCATTTCCGCATTTTTCAGCGGGTTTTCTGGCAGGAATCCGGGGATCTGGGTAAAACCAACACTGTCACAGTAATGACAGGATACCTTACCGTCCTGTCTGATCGCAACGATGTCGCTGACGCTCATGGAGGGACTGTGAAAGTCCACGGGCTTTTCCAGATTGAATTGCTGATAGAGTTTTTCCAGCTGCTCCGGCACAGTGCCAGACTCCCTCAGAGGAGCTGTGTAAATGAGGTCATAATTGCTGCGGTCTATGGAAATGTTATGGGACTTTAACCAGTCCAGATTCATAAAGCGCACATTCTGCGGATCGTCACGACTTACCTGATAGATGGCAAAGCAATCTCTGTTCTGGGAGAGAAATGCCTGTTCGCGTTCCTGCTGATGTTCCTGACGCTCCATGACCTTTTCGTGGAACTGAGGGCTTTTCTCCCATTCCTCATGGTCCACACCGAAAAGGCCGCCATGATCCATGATTTCCTGCGGGTCAAACACCATGCTCTCCGTATTGTCCTCATACAGCACATAGACGGTCAAACCGGCGGCATCCAGTTCCAGCGCCCGTTCTCTGGTAACAGGGAGCATCCCATCATAGGAGTAGCCATATTCCTGCATATCCGGTGTGGAGACCTGCTCATCCGGCATGGGGTATTCATCCAGTGCCTGCTCCTGTGCTTCCGGCAGCTGGGAAGAAGCAGCCATCTGACTGGCCTCTGCCTGCATCTGCTCATAAGCAGCTTCCTGCAAGGTCTCGATCATAGACAGGGGAGCGTGTCTAAGCGAAGTGCTGTCCAGATCGTTGTCATCACAAATCTGAAGAACTGCCTTCATGCGGGAAAGTTCCGGCATATCCAGCTGACCGCCATCCATCTCTTTCATGGACGCGGCATCATAAAGGGTATAGTCCCATCCGTTGTCACAGGGCTGGATATGAAGATAGGTGGCATCGTCGATCAGAAACAAAGCCTCCTGCTGGTTGGCGTCCGCCCCCAGCACCTCCATTTCCGGCATGGCCGCAGCCAGTTCCTTTACCGCTTTCTGTACCAGCGGATTGTCACGATAATAGTCGATTGCCTGGATGGTATCCAGGTCAATGGTCTGCCCAGTCAAAATCGGAAAAGGGCCTTCATAGTCGCTTCCATCTTTCAACTCAAAGCCAATGCCTTTGATCCCGTTCATTCGCTCTGCCGGAATCTCCTGATAAATGCAGACAGCTTCCTCCAAAGACAGGTTATCGTGGTATTCTCCGAGGTTTGGAAACTCCATGCACTCTGCTACATAGTAGGTTAGATTGCCGGTCGGCTGCTCTATCGGGGCGGTTTCCGGCTCTGCCTTTGCATTGGGGTCAATTCCACGCTCTTTGCAGATTTCCTTATAGTGGCGTTCAATGTCAGAGATCAAAGTGCCGGAGGTCTTATTGATGGTCTCCAAACTGGCTCTCAGCTCTTTCAGTTCCTTGCCCTGACTCCAGCTTGCAATATAGCCGAAGCTGTTTTCTCCGGTCTCAATGCCAAAATACTTGCAGACCGCATAGGAGATGCTTTCAGCCTCCACTTCCTCCGTGTGGCGATTTTTGATTGCCTGTTTTTCTGCGGTTGGATCTTCCTCAACTGCAAGACGCCATTCAAACTGATTTTCGTCCACATAGCGCCAATCCATATCAGAAGCAAACTGTTCAGCTTCTCTTTCTGTGGCAAAATCCAGCTTGAAATCATGCTTGGTTCCACCTTCACTCTCCAGCACAACCTTCCATGACGGTAGCACTTCATATTTTTTAGGGTCATGGAGCTTGCTGTGGGCAATCTCATGGACCGTGGCCGAAACCGTCTGCACCTCGCTCATGCCCTGACGAACGGCGATTTTCTGATGATCGGCAGAAAAATAGCCGTCCGTATCGGCGGCCATTGCTTCAATAGTGATCGGCACCGGCGCACTGCGGCGCAGGGCCTCCATGAATGCCTCATAATTTGGCACATTGCCGGAAAGGGAGGACGCAAGCTCCGGCAAAGGTTTCCCATCAGTCTGGCTCACATCAAAGACCTTGACCGGGCGGAACATGGGGATCTCGATTTCTTTTTCCTCTGTGACGATCTTTCCGTCTTTATCCAGAATCGGAGCCTTGGTATCCGGGTCCAGTTTCTGCTCCTCGATTTTCTTCTTATACGGTGTGGGGGCGATGATGGTAATACCATGCTCGCCCTTTTTTACATGACGCTCAAACTGGTCTTTCCACTTATTGTATCCGGCTACCAATGTGGCGTCCGGCTTCTGCATATAGATGAGCATGGTATTGTTTACCGAATAGCGGTGGAAGCGGGACATGACGGACAGATAGCGCATATACTTTTCGCTCTCGAACAGTTCCTTGATGCCCTGCTCGATGCCATCTGTGATTTCCCTTAGCCGCTCTCGGTTGGTGGGTTTGTTCTCAGCCATGATTTTCAATCTCCTTTCCAAGTGTGTGATTTCTGCTGTGTGTTCTGTAATCCATGCCTTTTGTTCTTCTTCACTTTCATAAAGAAAAAGATCCAGCAGGTACTCTACATAGGTTTTCTTCTGGATCGCTTCCACAAAACGGGGGTGCGGTTCTTCCTCCGGTGTCTGGGGAGAATTGTCGGCCTCCCATTTTTTCAGCAGATAGTAGTAGTCGGACAGTATGCGATAACACCTCTGCCGGTCCTCCCGAAACTTTTGTGCCTCGGTTTTCTGCCGGACATACCTCCTGCGGGGAGGGGCCTGACTGTCATAGATCAGGCCAAAGTCCTGTGACAGTTTCTCCGCCGCTTCTTTTGGGGAGAGGTCAAAGAGCTTTGCGGTAAAGTCGATCACATCCCCATCTGCACCGCAGCCAAAGCAGTGGAACCGCTGGTCTACCTTCATACTGGGGTTCTTATCATCGTGAAAGGGACAGCAGGCCATACCGTTTCGTTTGACCTCGATCCCATAAAACGCTGCTGCTTCTCTGGTGCTGACCGACTGCTTGACTGCTTCAAATACATTCTCTGCCATGTGCCTTTAACTGCTGGACTTTCTCACAGGGGGCTGGTATCCGGCAGCTTTCGCACGCTCACTGGCAGCTTTGCGGCGTTCTGCGCTGTATGGCTCCCTGACTGATACACACCGCTTGGGGACGGTAAAGTTATGGGCGTCCTTTCGGGTGATCTGGTCGGGGTGCTTTTTTGCCAGCAGTTCCAGCTTCTCCATCAGACGGGGATCGTGGGTGTAGACCTCAGCCATTGGTTCTGCCTGGTTATAGAGGAAAATGGTTTCCCGTTCCACTAAAGAGAGCTTCATCGGCTGCCTCCTTTCCGCTGGTCAAATTCCAGCTTAAAGTTGGCGTACTGTCCATCGTCCTCCAAAACCACAGTGGCATCGTAGGTCTTGCCAGTTTTCTCAGAATATAGGCCCGTCACACGGACACGGCCATCTTTCAGCAGTGCAGACACCACAGCCTTGGTCGGCTGTTTTTTCTTGGCAGCCCACCATTTGTTATTTTTCCAGATTGCAAATTTGCAAGAATCATTCTGACAGAAGAAGCCTTTTTGCAGTTCTGCAACTTCACCGCCGCAGCGAGGGCATTTGCCTACCACATCACGGGGCGGGGAGAACAGGTACTCGGTTCCCTTGATGACCTGATAAGTCCCCACCAGATCTTTCAGCATGGTGCTGATCCCGTCCAGAAACTCCTCTGGAGCAAGCTGCCCGCGCTCGATCTCGCCCAGGCGATACTCCCACTCGGCAGTCAGAAGCGGCGATTGCAGTTGTTCCGGCAGCACCGTGATCAGGGATACTGCATCGTGGGAAGGAAGAAGCTGCACCGTTTTTCTGTTCTTTTTTCGCTCCAGAAAACCGGCAGATACCAGCTTTTCCAAAATACCGGCACGGGTGGCCGGTGTCCCCAGACCTTTTCTCTCAGCATCCTCTGGCATATCATCTTTCCCGGCAGTCTCCATTGCGGACAATAGGGTGTCCTCCGTAAAGTGCTGAGGCGGACTGCTTTTGCCTTCTTTGACGATTGCCGCAGAAACCGAAAGTGTCTGTCCTTCGGTCAGCTCCGGCAGGGCTTTCTCTACGCCCTCTTTTTTCGGCTCTGTATCCTTCATTTTGGCACGATAAGCGTCCTCCAGTGCTTTCCATCCGGGGTGCTTCACTGTTTTTCCTTTTGTGGTAAACTCCCCATCGGCACACGCTGCAATCACAACGGTTTCCGAATAGATATGGGGCTGGGCTACGGCGCACAGCAGACGCAGGGCCACCAGCTCCAGCACCGCTTTTTCTCCCGCAGGAAGGGCAGAAAGGTCTGCATCCTTGAGATTTCTGGTAGGGATTACTGCGTGGTGGTCGGTTACTTTCTTATCGTTGATTACCGTCTGCGGATCACAGGTAATGGCGATTCCTTTGCGAAACGGCATAGCATTGGCAACCAGATTCACCAGCACCGGCAGGCTGTCTGCCATATCACCGGTCAGATAGCGGCTGTCAGTACGGGGATAGGTGCAGAGCTTCTTTTCATACAGGCTTTGCAGATAGTCCAGGGTCTGCTGGGCTGTAAATCCAAGCAGGCGGTTGGCATCTCTTTGCAGGGTAGTCAGGTCATAGAGGGCAGGCGGCTTTTCGGACTTTTCCTTGCACTCCACCTTTTTGATTGTGACATTTGCACCCTGACAGGCTTCTTTCAGCTGCTCAGCAGCAACCTTATCCGCCATGCGCTCCCCGGATACGGTAAGACCGGGCAGCTCCAGCGCCACGGTATAAAAGGGAATCGGCTGAAAGGTGTCGATCTCAGCTTCTCGCTGGACAATAAGCGCCAACGTCGGGGACATCACGCGCCCGATGTTGAGGGTTCGGTGATACAGCACGGAAAAAAGCCTTGTGGCATTGATTCCCACCAGCCAGTCGGCCTTGGCACGGCAGAGGGCAGCATCCCGAAGTCCGTCATAATCCGCACCGGGGCGCAGATTTGCAAAGCCTTCCCTTATGGCGGAGTCCTCCATCGAAGAAATCCAGAGCCTTTTCATCGGCTTCTTGCAACCTGCCAGCTCATAGACGCTGCGGAAGATCAGCTCACCCTCGCGTCCGGCATCGCAGGCATTTACCACCTCCGTCACATCCGGGGCGTTCATCAGCTTTTTCAGAATATCAAACTGCTTTTTCTTATCCTTTCCCACTACCATCTGCCAATGTTCCGGCAGGATAGGCAGGTCATCATATCGCCACTTGGCATACTTGGGATCATAGCTGTCTGCATCTGCAAGACCGGCCAGATGGCCCACGCACCAGCTGACACGCCAGCCGTTACCCTCCAGATACCCATCCTTACGAGCAGTTGCACCGATTACCGTGGCCAGACTTTGTGCAACCGATGGTTTTTCAGCAATCACTAAATTCATAATCTTCAGCCTCCCATTTTTCCCGCACAGGCGTGTGCAGTTTTTTCTCTATGCTGTTTTCCTCATCCAGTAGCAGGTTATAACCAAACCGGTAGTCATAGCGGTACAGTTTCCCCAGCAGGTCATTAATGATGATACGACAAGCCAAAATGACACGGGTTTTATCCACCTGCATCAGCTGGTAGCGTTGATAATTGCTGTAATATTCTTCGTGACGGCGGGTATTGCAGGCGGCATCTTCAAGTAAACTATCTACTGCATCCTGGCAACCATCTTCTTTTTCCCCTTCCATGCAGTTCAGAAGTTCCATCATCAAAGGAAAGCTCTGTTCATCCATAGGAGCTTCTGCAGCAAGAAAACCGATCAGAGCAGATAAGAGCAGACGAGTCGCCGTCTGTTCTTGTTCCGTCAAAACGGCCATTGTTTTCTCCGCATTTGGCAGGATCTTTTCTTCCACAAACTCTGCCGCGTCACCGGAATAAAGCTGACGGATAGAATCTATGGACAATGAAACTGTCACGGTATCTAAGGAGAAATCAAAGGGGTCATCTTGCTTTGGCTTTCTCCGAAGTTTGTTTAACATGGTAGAAAGAATGTCGCCGCCAAAATACACGGCGATCACCAGCAGGTCAAAAACAGCAATCAGCTTGATAAATATAATCAGAACACTCATTTTTTTCGTTTCCTTTCTTTGAGCCAGCGTTCCATCTCACGATGGCAGATACCTACGCAGGGACTTCCATAATTCCCGCAGCCATAGCAGGGGTGGTTGTGGGGTAAAGAAGGAGGACGGGAAGTTTCCTTCCCGCCCTCCGGCCTGCGTGTCATCATGCGTTCATAGGGACTGTCTGTGAAACGGGTCATTTCACACTGTCCTCATCATCTTCTTCTGTGCTGCCCCCATCAGCGTCCGGCTCGTCCGACTCCTCATCCTCGGTTTCCCATTCCTCGGAATCTTCCTCGCCATAATCATAATCGCCCAGACTGTCATTGCCCTTGGTCTTAGGCTTGTTCTTAACGAGCTTCAAATAGGCAAATACGCCACCGCCACCAAGCAGAGCCAGCAAAAGGACTATCGCAGCCGGGTTCAGTCCGGCAGGCTTCTCTTTTTCCGGCTCCGGTGTTTCTGCCGGAGGTTCCGGTGCTTTGCCCGTACATTTACTCTTATCAGTTGCACAGACCGGACAAGCCGTATTGACTGCCCCTGCTTCACATTTTGTCGTGCATCTGCATACCGCAGCCGGCTTCTCTTTGACATTTTCATCTTCCATCAGTGCCATCAAATCCGCTTCATCCACCTGGTTCAGAAAATGAACAGCAGTCTTTTTATCCTCATTCGCCCTGTCGATCAAAATGTAAAAATAGTTGCCAGCCTTGGTGGTAACGGTAATGAGCTGCTTATTGCCTCCAAAATCATCCACCAGTGCCGCATTCCCCTCCGGTGTAAGTGCCGGTGCTGGTTCTGTTTCTTCCACAATCACGTTGCTGTCATTGGTAGAATCCTCTGCCGGTGCCGCCGGAGCCTGTTCTGACCCCTGTGCAAAAGCAGGGATCGTAAAGCCAAATGCCACAACCATTGTCAGGCAAAGGGCGGAAAGTGTTCGGAGCAATCGTTTATTCCTCATAGCTGTTTTCCTCCTGTTCGTTGTTGTCATCAGCCAAACTGCCGGGGACTGTGCCGCCGGACAGCATGGCGCTCAACTGGGTCGGGGTCATACGCAAGGCGCGCACCATCTGGACGATCTCCAGATTTTCTGCCTCGGTTTTCTGTGCTTCCAGCGCCTTGAGCTTTTCCTGATACTCTGCGATCTTCTCGCGGACCTTTGTAATCTCCTGGTCAATGCGCTCAATTTTGTTCTTTGCCATCGTCTATCACTCCTTCTTAAAAATCTCTGTTACCAGTTCATCAGGCCGTAGCCCTTAATGCTTTGATAATTCAGGTCATAACTTTTAATCTTGCAGGCATCGCCGGAATTTCCCTCCACGGTATAAACACGGCTGCCATCCGTACCGATCACGATACCCACATGGTCTGCTGTCCCATCCAAATCCCAATCAAAGAAAATTGCATCTCCGGGAGCCAGATTGTTATAGCCTCTTGCACCCCATTGTCCATGAGACTGGAACCACGGAACGCCCTGCCACTCACAGCCTGCAAAGCGCGGTTCACTTTTTCCTGCCTGGTTATAGCACCAGGATACGAAGCAGGCGCACCATTCCACACGGGAGTCAAAGCCGTACCAGCTCCAGTAGGGATAACCGCCCACATTGCCTACCTGACGCTTGGCCAGCTCCACCAGCTGAGGATTGCCGGGGCGGGTACCGTTAATGAACTGCACACCGGACAGATCTTCCGAGCCGCTGGTATCAGGGGAACCGCCGCCAAACAACAACGGCTTATTGCCCATGGTCTGTCGGTAGACCTGATACATTTCCATCTGCTCCGGGGTCAGAAGCTCCGACACCACAGCGGAAATGGGCTTGCTGGCGAGTTTCACATTCAAAATGTAATACTCATAGGGAACTTCTTCTGAGGTGGTCTCACCGGTCTCCGGGTCGGTGGAGGTCTCCGTGCGGTAACGAATCTCCACTTCCTCAGTAAGCGTCAGCTGATACTGTGCATCAAACACACGATCCAGCTCTGCCTGTGCGCTGTGGCGTGTATAGCCCTGCAAGACAGCAGAGAGAAAGGCCGCAAGCTCATGGGGGTCATGACCAATCATATCCAGGTCATAGCGATATTCGTCATACCCTGGGTGACTGCTTTCGATGTTGTCGATTTCCTCCTGCAACTGGGCTTCTCTGGCTGCATAATCTGCCTCCACCGCCAGCATTTCCGAGTCATCTGACGGATAGGTGGTGCCGGAGAGAACGGAACCGATGCTCTGCGCCATCATGGAGCAGGAGGACATGGTATTCATCAGCATACAGGTAATGAGGAACAAAACCCCTGCCATCAGGAAACCCTTCTTGTGGCGCATGACGAATGCCCCTGCCTGCTGTACCTTTTCTTTTACCGTCCTTGCGGCTTTTCCGGTTTTGGATGCAGCCTGGGCGGTATTTCCGGCAGTCTGACCGGCGTGTTTGGCGGCGGCATACTGCTTTTTGATGGCCTGCTTTTGCTGCCAGCAGGAAAGAGGGTTGCTGGCAAACTGGGGATTTTCCTGCAAAGATTTCTGGTACAGAACATTTACATTTGCCTTTTCCAGTTGACGCTCTGCCTGGGCTGCTTTGCGGTACGACTTCAGCTTGTGGCTGCGATAGCCCTCCCGCACCAGATAAGCGCCGGTCTCCACCGCTTCCTCGGACTTGTGGGCGCTTTCCACGCCCACATTGTCCTGCTCTGTTTCCCGGATCTCTTTGTGGAGCTTGCCTGCGACCAGATGGACGGGAGCTTCCCTGACTCCTTGAGAAACTTTGGAAGGTGGCTTTTTCTTGTCCTCAAAGGTCAGCTTCGAGGTCTTTTTTCCGGTATCCGGGTCAATGACCGTCTGCCTGACCTTTTTCTTTGGGATATTGGCCTGCGCCTTATCTGCTCTGGCCGCAGCTTTCTCCGCTTTACGGATCGGCTTTTCTAGTGCAGGGTCAGACCGTTCCTCATCAGTAAAGCGCAGGCGCGGCTCCTTATTCAAACCATTCTCCCAGCATGAGGGAGGACATCATGTAGTGCAGCTCTGCATAAATGGCCATTCCCACAGGATCGTTGAACATACAACCGGACAGGTAGGCGTAAAACTGTGCCACCACATCGGACAGGATTTTCGCTTCGGTTCCTTCCAGAACCAGACCACCCATACCTTCCTTGGCACGGATGGTGCTCCAGACCTCTGCCAGACGGAGCAGCCCCACCTGACCGGTCTCATTCAGTTCGGCTGCCTGATCTGCCGCCGTGCGGCACTCACTTACCGCATCGGCCATGACTGTAAGCAGCTGGCTGCGCTGGGCATTTACCGCCCTGTCAAAAAACATCAACGGGTTTTGATTCAAAATGTTGGGGTTCATCATCATTCATCCTCCTTCTTTTTCAGTTCCTGGGGTTTGGTGGTCATAATGCGGTACAGCTCGGTATTCTTCGGGAAGTGGTCCACGAAAGGCAGAATTGTGGAGCCATAGAACAGCAGGCCCTCGCCCTCACCGGAGTGGGTCACATAGCTAAGCTGGTGTGTGGAAATGCCCAGTTGCTTCGCCAAAATCTGACGGTCTCCGCCTGCCTGGTTGAGCATATACACGAAGTCCGAGTTTTCAAAGATGTTCTCCACCTCACGGCTGCTCAAAAGGTCTTTGACATTCTGAGTAATACCTGTCGGAATACCGCCCCATTTTCTGAATCGCTTCCAGATTTCCACCGTATAGGCGGCGGTCTGTTCCTCCTTCAAAAGCAGGTGCATCTCGTCGATGTAGTAGCGGGTGGACTTGTGGGCGGCACGGTTGATGGTAACACGGTTCCACACTTGGTCCTGCACCACCAGCATACCGATTTTCTTGAGCTGCTTACCCAGCTCCTTGATGTCATAGCAGACAATGCGGTTGTTGATGTCCACATTGCTCTGGTGATTGAACACATTGAGGGAGCCGGTTACATAGATTTCAAGAGCCGTAGCGATATACTGGGCTTCCTTTTCCTCCTGTTCCCGAAGCAGGTTATATAGGTCCTCCAGTATGGGCATATTCTCCGGGCGCGGGTCATTGAGGTAAGTCTGATAGACCAGACGCACACAGCGGTCGATGATGGTTTTCTGCACCGGCTGCAAGCCCTCCTTACCGCCCACGATCAGCTCACACAAGCTGAGGATAAAGTCAGACTTGAGTGACAGCGGGCTTTCATCATCCGAATAGTCCAGATTCAGATCCATCGGATTGATATAGTTGGTTGAAGTAGGTGAGATCTTGATGACCTGCCCATGCAGACGCTCAACAAGAGGTGCGTACTCCGCTTCCGGGTCACAGATAATAACATCATCACTGGTAAGCAAAAAGCAGTTGGCAATTTCTCGTTTTGCGCTGAAGGACTTACCGGAACCAGGCGTACCCAGAATCAGGCCGTTGGGGTTTTTCAGCAGCTTTCTGTCCACCATGATGAGGTTGTTGGACAGAGCATTGATGCCGTAGTACAGAGCTTCTTTCCCGTTCTGGAACAGTTCCTGCGTAGTAAAGGGCACAAAGATAGCTGTGGAACTGGTGGTCAGTCCTCGCTGAATCTCAATCTGATTGAGCCCCAGAGGCAGACAGCTCATCAGCCCTTCTTCCTGCTGGAAGTCCAGCCTGGTCAGCTGACAGTTATACTTCTGGGCAATAGAGCCTGCCTGAAAGATGTTGTTGCCAAGCTGACGGGGATTGTCCGCTGTGTTCAGCACCAGAAAGGTCAAAAGGAACATTCTCTCGTTGCGGCTCTGCAAATCCTGCAAGAGTTTTTTCGCTTCACTGCCGTAGGTAGCAAGGTCAGATGGAATGATGTCCATGTCGTATCCGGCACGGACTGCTTTTTTCTGTTCCTCGATCTTGCTGCGGTCAAGGTCGGTAATCTTGCGCTTTACCGTTTTGATGGCTTTCACCTGATCCACCGACTGAATGTGCATACTCACAATGAGCGAACTTTCCATATCCAGAAAATCAGCCAGCAAACGGTCATTCAGCTCCGGTGCGAGGATCTGCAAAAAAGAAACAGCTCCGTATTTCTTACCCATACGGAACTGCTTGCCGGTGCGGAACTCAAAGGAGCTTGGTGCAATAAAATCCTTTGTGGACAGACCGGAAGGAGCCAGCCAGTCCCATTCAAACTGAAACGGGAGTTGTTCATCCATGTGGAATACCGCATGAAGCTGAAAAAGCCTTTCTTTACCGTCCAGCGTTCTGGCAGCTACACCAAGACGCTTGAAGTTATTAAGTATATCGGTCTCAATACGCTCCAGACGGGGCTTGGCGGCTTTGATGCTGTCCGCGTCGATACCAAAGGTCAGGTATTTGGTCTTGATGAGACCGTTGTTACCTCTGGCCAGCTGATTTTGCAGCATTGTGGTATATTCTTCGCGGATACTGTCAAAGGCGTCCCTCTGGGGCGGGATGGAAATGGAGTTAGCAAAGGTCTCCTCCGATGCCGCAAGGTTCAAAAAAGACAGCTGGAAATGAATCGAGCTGTCAAAATAATTGAGGAAATCACACCACCCCTCAAAGATTGCCGTCTTATCTTCGTTTTGGGAGAGCTGATAGTTGATGTCCTGAAACTGGATGGTCTTTGTGTAGTGGCTGTCCGATATGCGGCAGATTCCGTCCGGCCACATCCGTTCATAAGGGATACTGTCCTGCGCAGATTTTCCTTTTTTGTCCGTGCGGTTAGCGCGGGCAATGGCCGCTTCGATCTGCTTCTTATCGGCGCGAGACAGCTTTTTCTTTGTCTTTACCGGCTGCACAGTTTTTTCCTCGGTTTTTCCGAACATCCGATGCAGCCATTTTTTTATTGCGGTGAACAATGTCATACACCTCCTTATCGAGCATTTCCTGCCGCTTTAATACGGCATAAAAGTTATTGGTCTGGTAGGGACGCTGCTTGGGACGGATCACAGCTACTTTGAGAATGTTGCCCACGATCTTTTCCAGGGGCTGTCCATGCTTTTCGTACATAGCCAGCATAAAGAAGGGCAGCATAACCAGCATCATACACATAGCCGCTACACTGTTTCCGGTAGGTTTTCTGAGCAAAAAGAAAAGCGGTACGCCAATAAGCGCTCCGCCCGTAAAGCAGATAAGCTGCCGCTTGGTCAGATTGAACATGACCTTTGTTTTGACTTTTGTTAAGTCCTTGGGTACGGGTACATAAGCCAATGTGGAAACCTCCTTCCGTTTTAGTGTGCCTGAAAGACTGATTTGGCGAGACTGCCTGTTTTGAACAGCGTAAAACATAGCAGTACGGTGTAGCCCACGCAGCTCCAGATTGCCATGATGATGTCATCTTCCAGAGCGATGTTCTGCACCAGCACAGCATAAATTGCCACGCAGACGATAATGAGAAACGCCTGAAAGCCCAGTGCCAGCAGAGATCGGAGGTAATTCTGTCCCATACCGCCCCATTCTTTGCCCATCATTGCAGCCATTGGAACAGGAGCCACCGAAGTTACAAGGTAGATCTCGATCATACGGCCATAAATAACGATAAAGATACAGATATACAACGCCCACATGGTAATGCCAATAAAGAGGGATTGGAACCACAGTCCGAACAGCGGTCCCAAATCCATTTCCATCAGCCTCGGTTCCAGATCGGTCATAACTGAGGAAATGTCAATGGACGCATCCGAATTGATAATCCCTGCCGCCTGCGCCACCACGCTCTGCGCCATATCAAAGACGCCCATCACGATATTCCATGTGTTTGTGACAATGAGGATGGCGGCAGCTGATTTGAACACCCACTTGAAAATCATCCAGGTATCCACATCATGCAGGTTGTTCTTGTCTGCAATCATCTGGATCAGGTCTATGGTCATAACGATAGCCAGGATCACACCTGCAATCGGCACCATGATGGAGTTTGACAGATTCTCAATCATATTGAAAATACTGCCATTCCATCCCTGTGGGGTCTGTCCTACCTGTACGGATATATCCGCGACCTGTTGGTTTACGCTGTCAAACATCCCCGAAAGGTTGCTCATAATACCGCCCACCAGCATTTCTTTCAGCCAATTTGTCAGGGCTTCAAGTAAGAAATCCATACGGTGTCAACCTCCTTTCCGCCGCCCCCGCAGAACTGCGGGAGCGGCAAGGATTTCATGCACGAACGCTTAGACAGAGAACAGCCCGGAGAGCAGAGGTACAAGGACCATGCCGACTACGGCTACACCAGCGCCGGCCATGAGCTGCTTCATGCCCTGAGATTTGGCGCCAGGGTTGTCGTTGCCGTAACCTTCCAACAGGTTGATGACACCCCAGATACCAAGACCAGCGCCCAGAGCGATAACGAGAGTCTGAAGAACGGTAATTGCCTGTTCAAAAAATGCCATATAGTTTGTTAGCCGGAATCTGATTAAAAAATAGGTTTGTCATGTTTCATAGGCATACAAAAGCCGGAACAATCTGCCGCCCGGTTTCCGGGGGCATGATTCCGGCTGTCCTCCTTTTTCATTATTTTTCTTGCGATTGTCCGCTTTGTACGCCAATGGCCTCAACAGAGGCAGTTGCGGCAAATAGATACGATCACTCCTTTCTCAGCGGAACCGTATTACACGCCCTCCGTGTCTACTTCATATACATCGCAGACCTCATCAGGCTTGAGTTTTAGTCTGGCAGACAAAAATGCTTCAATATCAAAGGTATTTCGCTTGTCTGCATCAGCTGTGTATTTGAAATTAGGGTGTCTGGTAATGTCATACTTGTCTGAAAGAAACGGACGCACACCGCGCAACTGCAAGATGCACTTGCCGCCATCCATAACTGCCAGCTCGTCCTGGCTCATCAGCTCTTTTCCCAATTTCTGATAGTTGAGCGAGTGGGAAGTCTCCCGTCCCCGGCTCTCTCCGGTGTTGTAAGTGTCTATGGTCTCCTTTCCCAGAACAGCCGCCAGCTCTTTCAGCGTTGTTGGTTCTTTGCCACCCAGGAAGATGGAAGTATCCATATTGCCGATGATGGTATCGGCATTATCTTTGTAAATTGCCTTGAGCTGGCTCTGTGCCTGCAACACCAGACAGGCAGAGATTTCACGGCTTCGGATGGTGGCCACCAGCTTTTCCAGCTTCGGAATCTGCCCGATGTTAGCACACTCATCAATCAAACAGCGCACATGAACCGGAAGCCTGCCGCCATACACATCATCGGCCTTTTCACAAAGCAGGTTGAATAACTGGGTGTAGCACATGGAAATGAGAAAGTTAAAACTGTCATCCGTATCACTCATAATGAGGAACAGAGCCGTTTTTCTGTCTCCCAGCGTATCCAGTTCCAACTCATCGTAGGATGTAACCTCGCGCAGCTCCGCAATATCAAATACGGCCAGACGCGCACCGCAGGAAATCAAAATCGACTTAGCGGTTTTGCCGGCTGCCAGCTTATATTTCTTATACTGCCGCACTGCGAAGTGGTTTGGCTTTTCCGATTCCAGTGCATCAAACATCAGGTCTACGGGGTTTTTGAACTCCTCGTCATCCTCACGGACTTCCATGGCATTGATGAACTCAATGAGGGTGGAGAAGTTCTGCTCCTCCACCGGAGCCTCATAATGGATATAGCCAATAAGCGCGCAGTACAACAAGGTTTCTGCTTTTACCCAGAAATCGTCTCCGGCCTTGCCTTCGCCTTTGGTATTGGCGATCAGCGTTGTTACCAGCTTCAAAATATCCTTTTCGCTGTGAATATACGCAAAGGGATTATAGTGCATGGATTTTTTGAAGTTGATGGTATTTAGGACCTTGATTCGGTACGGCTCATAAATGACCTTGCCGTGCTTATCCTTCATGGGCTTTCCGTCCTTCCCCAGCTTGGGCGCACCCCTTTGGAGCATTTTTCCGCACTCCACCAAAATGGTTCCCTTCGGGTCTGTGACCACATAGGAACTGTGCATCTGCATCAGATTCGGTTTGAGCCAGAATCGGGTCTTACCGGAACCGGAGCCGCCAATCACCAGTACATTTTTGTTTCTGGCAGTCTTGGGGTCCTTGGGGCGGCTGTTCATGGTCAGGCTCTCCGTTTTCGTCAGAATCACATTGTTCTGAAATACAGGATCAACGTAAGGTGCAATATCCTCACGGGTTCCCCAGCGGGCCGAACCATATTCCAAACCATGTCGATATTTCTTGGCGTTCTTGCTTTTAAGATACACCGCCAGCCTCAGACCAACACCGCAGCACAGCCCTACCAACAAGTCCAATGGATGCAGGCTTGGCCAGAAACTTTGCAACGCCCCAGGCAGAACCGCAACCAGCGAAAGAAACTTTTCTGAAGCATCCGCCCCTTGTGCCATTCGCCATGCCTCTCCAAAATTGGTAGCAAACAGCCCCAGCAGGATATACGGCATATTCAGCAAAATGAGCTTTTTGATGTCCAATGTCTTTTTCATCGTTCCAGCTCCTTTCGCTTGGTGCGATCCACCACAGCATTTTTAACCATCTCTTTGAACTGGTTAAGTTTTGCCAGTACGGACGGGCGCTCTGTTTTCGTTGCCTTTTTGACCTTTTTGTTGGTGTACTCTGTAAAAGCTGCTGTCAGCGCATCCGCATCGCGACCCTTGAAGAAAATCAGGTACTTTGGCGGAGAACTGCTGCGATCCTTTTTCACCGCATAATCCACACCATATTTCCGGGCGATTTTCTCAAACTCCTTGATAGAGGGGTCTGTGATCTCAATGTTGGATATTCCCTGATTCTGCCCGACAAGCTGCTTCACAGTCTGTTTTCCATGCGGAACAACCGGCGCATCACGGCTTCTCTGTTTTTCCAGCTTCTTTTCCTTCCGATGTGCCATGTACTTGCTTATGGCAGCCTTAAACATTCTGCCGGTAAACTTTGTTCCACTGACAACCAGCGTCAAAGTTCTGTTTTCCACTTCTTCCTGCATTTTCTCGCCTCCTTTCCACGAAGTTTGCAGGGAATCTCTTTTTTTGCTAAGGCGGAACCACCAGCCGCCGCAAAAGATAACGCTTCATACCGCCCTCCTTAGCGTAACTGGTCAGAACGGTCATAGTGCAGATTGCCCTGACGTACCTTTGCGTGGCTCAAAATCTTAATCTGCCCCTTTTCCTGACTATCCAATGCTTTTTCATAACCGGTATCCGACAGGAACAGGCGGGTTCGTTCGCCTTTCCAGCCAACAGGGGAATCGTTCGTCAGCACATCAAAAATAATCATGTGCCGGGTGTCCTCCGCAAAACGCTGGAGGTCCATATATCCATGACCGTGATAATTCTGCGCTCCTGCCTTTTCCCGCATTTCTTCCATCAGCTGCCCTATGGTCTTTCCCTCAGACATCATGCTTGCTCCTTTCTCCCGGCAGTTCCGGGCAATAAAAAAGCGACCATTTACCAGCCGCCATACAGATCGTGATTTACTTGTGAGGTGTAATGATTGCTTATCGTGATCGGTGCATTGAACAGAACGGTCAGAAGATACTGCTTCATGTTACGAATTTCCGTGGTGTTCTTCTGTAAACAGTCCATGACAAACTCAATGTGCGAGTTATCCAGCTTCAAGAACCTGGAACGAACGATTTCATGCGGAAAATCGCTTCCTGCAATACGGGTGGTCTTTCGCTTTGCACAGACCGTTTCCACGATCAACTCCACAATTTCGTCCAAATCCTCCCGATAAGTTTCATACTGCTGACACAGGTATTCATACCCGATATTCTCCTGAATCAATTCCCGATAACTCTCTATCTCTGTGAGTGACATCGCATCCCTTCCTTTCCGTTCCGGCAGACAATCTGCCGCGCAATCCCGGAAGGGAATGGAATCGGTACTTGATCCATAAATATTTTGTTTTTGAGTATTTGATTTCTCTATATTTAATTCTGCGGGCTTTTCCGTATCCGGTTTATCCATATACGGGTTTTCCGTATCTGGTGAATCCGTATCCGGTTTTCTAAGCTGTGGCTGCTCGTATATGACATACTCTGTATCGCTGATGCGTCCCTGCCGGTCACGCAGCTTGTGCCGCACAATGTAACCGGCAGCCTCCAATTCCCGCAACGCAGCGCCTATGGCATCCACGCCCTCCTTACAGATCTTTGCAAGACCACGGGTGGTGTAATTCCAGTCCTCTGGCAAAGATAACATCATGGAAAGCAGTCCCTTGGCTTTTAACGACAGGTTTGCATTTCGTAAATGATGATTGCTCATCACGGTATAATCACGGGTCCGTTCAATGCGAAAAACGGCCATCGACCTCACTCCTTCCGAATTTTTGGTACAAAAACACCGCAATCCTCATTCCAAAGAATTGCGGTGTTCAACACTTTTCAAATTTTCTTGCATAGAACCAAAACAGCGGCTTTCGAGGACGCGCCTCTGTAAATGGCTCCTCCTGGGCGAAAGGAAGTGTTTGCATCACTCGGTCAATATCCGTTGAATCCATGTCATGCTGAGATTTGCAATCTTCCCGGATTGCTTCTTGAATTTCCTTTACCGTACACATAGTCATTCCTTTCCTTTCGTTGTATGGGTTTATGAGCGGCGGCGTTTTCCCGGTTTGAAATCGAGGATATGTCCCTCAATCACACGAGCGTAACGCTTGATCTTGATTTCCCGGCGCTGCTGGCTTTGCAGGGCAGCCTGATACCCGTCCTCGGTCAAAAACAGCCGCATTTCCTCTCCGGAGCTGCCGTAAGCTGTGCTGGGACGCAGGACGGAAAACTCAATCATCCAGCGTGTGTTATCCCAAAACCTCTCCACGGCGAGAATGTTGTGTCCTTTCAGCTCACGGGCTGAAATATCCATCATAGGCGGCTCCTTTCATCGTTCCTGGTCTCTCTGACGCTTTTTCTGCCATGCCTCCAGCAGCTTGATGATGGTTTCCTGCATCCGCTGGGGCGTATAGCTTTTAGGGAAATACTTCCGCAAGGTGTCAGAGGTAAATGTCACTCGATCCAGATCGCTTTTCTTTTCCTCACCCATGATGACACGCATCATATCGAGGGTCAGATGCCCCTCCTGACTGTATTTCTTGAGCCGCTGGGCTTGAGAAAGAGAAGGGGTAGCCTGTTCGCTGTCCATCGCATCAAGCAAATCCCTCTGTTCCTCTGTTTTGAGGAAAGACAGTTCATAGGCGGGATTTAAGGCAATTTTCTTTTCATCCACCATATCCAGCAGTTCGGGAATCAGCTCGGTCAAGCGAATAAAGCGAAAAATCTGATTTTTACTTTGACCAACCTGTTCAGCTAAAAGCTCACTTGATTTCTTTCCAGCCAACTTGTTCCCAACTTGGGAACAAGTTAAATCCACTCGCTCTCCTTGATGTTTCATAGCCTCCAACTTCATTTTATAAGCAAATGCTCTTTCACTGGGGAGGAGACTTTCTCGTTGCAGATTGCTGTCAACCATAATAATTGTGGCTGCATCATCGTCCAGATCGCGGACAATTACCGGCATGGTCTCTTTTTCTGCCAGCTCACTGGCTCTGTGCCGCCTGTGTCCGGCTACCAGCTCATAACCGCCCTCCGGGTCCGGTCGAGCAATCGCCGGAACCAGAACGCCATACTGCTTGATACTGTCAGCGGTCTCCATCATGGCTTCGTCATCCTTGACTTTGAATGGGTGGTTCTTAAAGGGATGCAGTTCAGACAGCGGAATCTCCTGAATCTTTTCCAGCTTTGCATCCTGACGGCCTTCTTCGGTGGAGAATAGATCATCTACCGAGGCCAGCTCTATTTTTTTCGCGCTGCTTTTCAAGTTTCAACACCTCCTTCGTCAGATTTCGATACCCCTCTGCCACTTTGCCGCCAGGGTCATGGGCGAAAATACTTTTTCCCTCTGCGCTAATTTCCTTTGCCCGGACAGAGTGGGGAATCTCTGTGCCGAATACTTTGATCTTGCTGCCATAGGTCTCACGCAGGAGCGCGGAGATCTCTTTGGCAAAGTTGGTTCGGCTGTCCACCATCGTCAGCAGGATACCGTCTATCTGGAGCTTGGGGTTGATCTGCCGCTTTACCTTGTTTACCGTGGAGAGCAGCTGTTCCAGCCCTTTGGCGGGCAGATACTCTGCCTGAACGGGAATTATGATCCTGTTTGCAGCGGCCAGCGCATTGACTGTGAGCATCCCAAGGGAGGGCTGGCAGTCGATGAGGATATGAGAATATTGCCCCTTCAGCGTGTCCAAATATTGCCGCAAGATAGTCTCACGACTCATGGCGTTTACCAGAGATACCTCCATACCGGAAAGCTGAATATCCGCAGGCATCAGGTCAACGCCTTCTGCATGATGCAGAATACCTTCTCCGGGGCGTATAGGATGATCCATCAGAATTTTGCCCATTGCATCCGACAGTGTAAATGGCAGCTTGTCCGGTTGCGGATTTCCCAAGCTGATTGTCAGGCTTCCTTGCGGGTCCCCGTCAATCAGAAGCACTTTCTTTCCGGCCTGTGCCAGACCTATTCCCAAGTTCGCACAGGTTGTTGTTTTGCCAACGCCGCCTTTCTGGTTGGCGATGGCGATGATTTGCGTGTTCAAATAAACCTCCTCCTTCTACAAAAAATATCCCTATTCCGAAAAATAGGGATGAAAAAAGCCGCTTACTCAAATAAATGAATAAACGGCTATGTAAGAAATATTCGATTGTAAGTAAAGTTTTATATCACTGCAAAATAACGAAGTGCATCTTTGATTGCTTCTACCTTTTCTGGTGTCGGATGTTTCCTCGGCTGTTTCAATTCTTCTACCGCATTAGGAGCATCATACATCGGCAATCCCAAATTTCGCTTTACCTCTGCGATATATGCGGTATGTACCTTGAAGCCGTATTTCGCTTCTATGTACTCCTTAATCATTTTGTAGGTCACTTTTTCTTTGGGCTTGTACGCTTCGGCTCTTTTAGCAATACTATCTACCGGAATCTTGCCCTCGCCCTCTCCAAACTCCACATCAATGTGGATATAACTGTCGGCTTTTTTGTGGGACAAAAGAACTACCGTCTCAACATGTTTCGTCCACGGAAAAAGATCCACCGGCTGACACTCCTTTGCCTGATACCCATGTTTCGTCAGATACTTTAAATCCCTTGCAAGTGTCTCCGGGTTACACGAAATATACACCACGCGTTTCGGTGCAAGACGGACAACCGAAGATAAAAATGCCTCGTCACTTCCTGCTCTTGGCGGGTCCATGAATACGACATCCACATTGCCATCCGGTGTTTCCTTTTTTCCCGATTTTGTGGCATCCGGCACCTGATTTTTTTTCTGATCGGCACGGTATTCCGCCATCTCCACCATAAACTGTCCTGCATCGGCATTGTAAAACTGGACATTTTTGATGTCATTGCGTTTTGCATTGGTCACGGCATCTTTCACTGCATCACGGTTTAATTCTACACTGATGACTTCTTTGGCTTTTGACGCTGCGATAAGACCAATCGTTCCAATACCGCAGTAAGCATCCACGATCCGCTCTTTTCCTGTCAGTCCGGCATATTCGATTGCTTTGGTATAAAGTATCTCTGTCTGCACCGGATTGACCTGATAAAAAGATTTCGGGGAAATACGGAATGTACAGCCACAGAGTGTGTCCTCAATATAGCCTTTTCCGTAAATAACTGTCTCTTTTTCTCCTAAAACCATACTGGTCTTTTTGTCATTGACATTGAGAACAACCGTTGTGATCTCCGGGTGAAGTTTACGCAGTGCCTTGACAAAATTATTCTTGGACGGAAGGATCGGAGATCCGAGCACTAATACTACCATCACTTCTCCGCTGTGAAAACCGCGACGCACCAGTACATGACGCAGCAGACCATATCCAGTATCCTCATCATAAGTCTTGATTTTAAAGGAACGTAAAAGTCCCCGGATATCGTGGATGATCGCATCTGCCGTCTCATCTTCGATCCGGCAGGAATCAATGTTTACAACATCATGTGTCCCTGCTTTGTATACGCCGGAAATGACAGATCCGCCTTTTGCAATGTCAAATACCGCATGCACTTTGTTGCGGTAATGATAGGGATGTTCCATCCCGATGATCGGCAGTACTTTGCAGAATTCTCCGACATTTTTTCTAACATATTCCTGCTTTTCTTTGAGCTGTTTTTCATAGGAAAGTCCCTGATAATCGCAGCCACCGCATTTTTTTGCATACTGGCACATGTCTGCGTTCTGCTTCTTCGTGATCATTTTTTCCGACGTGTTTTTTCCTGATACTTTTTTCTCTTTTACCGATTTTCCATGATCCGTTTTTTCTGTAAATGCTTTAGTCACTGCATACTTCTTTTCCATTTTTCCGATGGTTCGCTTTTCTGCTTCCTGCTTCACTGTTTTATCAACCGCATATTTTTTCTTGCCCATTTTTCCGGCGGTTCGTTTTTCTGCCTCCTGCTTCATTGTTTTATCAACTGCATACTTTTTCTTGCCTGCAGCTTTATTTTTCGCTATGTCTTTATTTTTAACTTTACTTTTGTTCCTCATTGCACTTTTATTTTTCATTGCATTTTTATCTGCCATTTCAATCCTCCATTCTTTTCAATAAAAACAACACTTTCATTGACACCTCATGTTTACGCACAAGCACAAATCCTGCGCACAATCCTCAATCTCTCATCGTGCTCTGTTCCTCGCTCTGCACCAAGACACAGTATTCCTGCTTTTCACTTGTCCCTCAAACCTTTCTGCCTCACGACTCTTCCACACACTGACTCGGAATGTTCAGATAGGACTCTCCCCAGTTACACATGGCATTTAGGATCGGTGACAGGCTCTCTCCAAACTCCGTCAGGTTGTACTCTGTTTTGGGCGGGACAACCGGATAGACGGTTCTTTTGATAAGTCCGTCTTTTTCCAGTTCCCGAAGTTGCTGTGCGAGCATTTTATCGGTGGCTTTCGGTATCTTTTTATGAAGTTCACTGTAGCGGAGCGTTTTTCCCATCAGATGAAACAAAATGACCGACTTGTATTTGCCGCCGATCAGGGAGATCGTCGCCTCCACCGGACAGTTAAATTCCTTATTCATAGATCTATTTCTCCTTACTTACTTTTTCGGAAGTATATATCAAAAAAGTGCATACTTGCTTATATTCTGCATTTCCATATAATTATAGACATGAACGTTCAGAAACACAAGATAGAATCCGAAATAAACAGGATTATCCCAGCGAAACCGCATGAAATTCAATTATGTGCAAAAATCAGCTCAAGCATGGAGGATTAACGTGAAAAATAAGATTTTTCACACGCAAGATCCGTGCTTACACACAAACTCAAGATGCGCAAAAAACAGCTCAAGAATGGAGATTATCATGGAATTATTAGAGATTGCAAAAAAGAGACATTCTGTACGAAAGTACACAGGAAAAGAAATTGAACAGGAAAAACTGGATAAAATCTTAGAGGCTGCCCACGTAGCACCGACCGCCGCGAACATGCAGCCGGTACGCCTTATAGTCGTAAAAAGCAAAGAAGGACTGGAAAAAGTCGGAAAAGCAGCAAATATTTATCAGGCACCGGCTGCCATTGTCGTCTGTGCCAATAAGACAAAAGCCTGGAAGCGTCCGTTTGACGGCAAGATCACAACCGACATCGATGCCTCGATCCTGACCGACCATATGATGCTTGAGGCAACCGAGCTTGGTCTTGGCAGTGTCTGGATTTGCTACTTTAACCCGGACATATTAAAAGAAGAACTGAACCTTCCGGAAAACTTAGAACCGGTCAATATCTTAGCTCTTGGATACAGTGATGAACCGGATGCATCCGCAGAGCGTCATAAAGATATGCGCATTGGCATGGATGAGCTGGTTTCCTACCTTTAAAACAAATAGCATGCACCACAAACAAACCTGTGATTTTAAGTAATCACAAAATTGCCAGGATCATGCATCAGCATCCGAATGTCAGATTTTAATCTGACTTCCGGGGTTGTACATTGCCCTGGCAATTTCTTTATCACTTTTCTATTCAGGTGCTTACCACTTTTCTTACCACTTTGAATCACGGTTTTGTGATATTTTGCGATACTTTACGAGGTTTTTTCTGTAAACATCAAACACCTTCCATCCCTTATAAATCAAGCATTTCCACCACTTCCCAGTCCTTACTTCTCATGACGAACGCCTAGCGTTCGTCTACGACCTGGAAGATATAGAACTTCAGATAATAACTCTCCGGCACATTCTCAGAATTTGCCCAGAGAATCGGATGGTCCGGCGCCTGTGTTCTGAATTCCACCTGGCGGAGTCTCTTGTGTGCTGCCTTTGCCGCCTCTTTGACTGTTTTTGCCAAAAGTTCCTGTGTCATGAAATGGGAGCAGGAACAAGTTGCAAGATAGCCGCCGTCTTTTACCAGTTTTAAGCCTTTCATGTTGATCTCACGGTAACCTTTGATCGCGTTTT
Source organism: Roseburia sp. OF03-24 (assembly GCF_003463035.1). Taxonomy (NCBI): domain Bacteria; kingdom Bacillati; phylum Bacillota; class Clostridia; order Lachnospirales; family Lachnospiraceae; genus Roseburia; species Roseburia sp. OF03-24. The sequence continues at coordinate 72,660 of NZ_QSCK01000011.1, forward strand.
TCGTTGCCTGGTGCGACTTGGTAAATGCCGGCGGGTCTAAGATGACAACATCATACTGCTCGCCGCTCTGCGCCAGTTTCGGCAGTTCATCGAGCACATTCGCACAGCGGAAATGAACGGTATCCTCCAGTCCGTTTCTGCGCGCATTTTCGTTTGCCTGCTGCACGGCATACTCGGAAATGTCAAGACCTGTGACATCCGCTGCCCCTGCAATTCCGGCATTTAAGGCAAATGTTCCCATATGGGTAAAGCAGTCTAACACCTTTTTCCCTTTACAGATCCGCTGCATCGCAAGGCGGTTATATTTCTGGTCTAAGAAAAATCCGGTTTTCTGTCCGTTTACAACATCGACAAGATAACGGACTCCGTTTTCCGTGATCTCAACGTTGGTGTCGAATTCTTCCCCGATAAATCCTTTTACCTTTGGAAGTCCTTCTTTGGTGCGCTCATTGGCGTCGCTTCTCTCGTAGACGCCACGCACTTTGATGCCGTCTTTTCCAAGTTCTTCCTTTAATAAGGAAACGATCGTCTCCTTAAACTGCTCCATGCCAAGTGCTAAGCACTCTACCACAAGTACGTCCTCATATTTATCAATGACAAGTCCCGGCAGGAAATCTGCTTCCCCGAAGATTACACGGCAGGATGATGTATCGACCGTTGTTTTGCGGTACTCCCATGCATTTTTTACACGCATTTGTAAAAATGCGCGGTCGATCTCCTGATCCACATGTCTCGTCAGCATGCGGATGCGGATCTTTGAATTGGTATTGATAAATCCTTTTCCCATCGGATAGCCGTCAAAATCATGCACAACTACGATCTCTCCGTTTTCAAAACTTCCCATGACCGTATCAATCTCGTTATCAAAAATCCATGCACCGCCTGCCTTGATCGTTCTTCCTTCACCCTTTTTTAATGTCACAACTGCACTCATTTTCCATCCACCTTTCTCACGCTTTTTCTTTTCCATAATTTACAACATAAATCTCCACGCAGACCAGCACCAATGCCACCAGGCACAGCAAAGCAGTGCACCGATCCACACCACAATGGTTTTCTGCATCCATTGTTCATTTAATTTCATTTGTTTTCCTCATTTCCTGATTTTTGCATTTACCCATTGTAGCACATTCCATGCTGCCTATAAAATATTTTTTAAACAAAAACTGTTTCTTGTAACTGCCTGCCATGTCCGATATAATAAATACTATAAAAAAGCAGACTATATTTTTTCATACGACATATACAGCACTACATATATCTGTTGTGAATCATTATAAAAAACATACACAAACAGGGGGACTTTCCATGGCTACGATAAGTTTATGCATGATCGTAAAAAATGAAGAAGCGGTTCTTGCCCGCTGCCTCGATTCAATTGCAGATCTTATGGATGAGATCATCATCGTAGATACCGGTTCTACGGATCACACAAAGGAGATCGCTGCAAAATACACCAGTCAGATCTATGATTTTAAATGGACAAGCGATTTTTCCGCGGCGAGAAATTTTTCTTTTTCCAAGGCAAACATGGATTACATCTATACCGCCGATGCAGACGAGGTTTTAGATGAATTTAACCATGAGCGTTTTCTGCGTCTGAAAAATGCACTGCTGCCGGAAATCGAGATCGTTCAGATGAAATATGTGACGGACGCTGATTTTGACACCGTTTTAAATGCAAAAAAAGAATACCGTCCGAAGCTGTTCAAACGTCTGCGCACCTTTATCTGGGTCGATCCGGTGCACGAGACAGTAAGACTTACTCCCGTGATTTTTGACAGTGATGTTGAAATTTTACATAAACCACAGAACTTTCACAGCAAACGTGACTTCTCTATTTTCATCAAAAACTTCCAGAGTGGTCACGAGCTTTCTCCAAAAATCCGCACCATGTATGCCAAAGAGCTGTTAAAGACTGGTGATACAAAAGATTTCTGGGATGCCAAACCGATCTTTCAGTATATCTTAGAGCATGACCTCTCCGATGATGCGATGAAAGAAGCCTCCTGCGTACTCGCACATGTATACCGCCTAGAGGACAACAAAAATGAATTTTTCAAGCTGACGATGAAGGATATGCTGACCACTCCATGTTCCGAGATCTGTTATGAACTTGGCACCTATTTTCTTGCACAGAAGGATTTAAATGAGGCTGTTATCTGGTTTTACAATGCCGCCTACGAGACGGAGAGCATCTTAGATGTCCACACCAACGGCGATCTCCCACTATACGGATTGGTCGAATGTTATGAACTGCTTCTCGCCGAGGCAAAATCGAATATCCCTTCGGATACCATGCTGGTTTCAAGCTATGAGGAAGCGTTGGATAAATACCGCCGTGAGTCGCAGAGCTGGACGATGCCGGTGGAGAATTAATTGAGTTACTGTTCACTCGCAAGCTTGACACTTGTTGTCAAGCTGTGCGTCAAAGACTATATCATGCCAGATTAATTAACTTGTCAAACCCTCCATAAAGTGTTAGGATAAGACTATGGTAATTTTTTAACAATCTTTTTATATCATGATTTTTACAATTATGAGGAGGTATTTGTGATGGATTATTCACAGGAATACAAACAGAAACTTGTATCTGCCGATGAGGCGGTAAAATTGATCAAATCCGGGGACTGGGTTGACTTCGGATGGTGTACAAACACCGTAGATGCCCTTGATCAGGCATTGGCAAAACGTACCGATGAGTTGACAAACGTAAACCTGCGCGGTGGTATCCTTTTAAAACCGTTAGCTACTTTCGCACGTGAGGATGCCGGTGAGCACTTTACATGGAACTCCTGGCATATGTCCGGTATCGAGCGTAAAATGATCAGCCGCGGATGCGCTTTCTATTCACCGATCCGTTACTCCGAACTGCCGCGTTACTACCGTGAGCTTGATTGCCCGGATGATGTAGCAATGTTTCAGGTAGCTCCGATGGATTCCCATGGATATTTCAATTTCGGACCAAGTGCCTCCCATCTCGGTGCAATGTGTGAGAGAGCAAAACACATCATCGTAGAGGTAAATGAAAATATGCCGCGCTGCCTTGGCGGAACAGAATGCGGAATTCACATTTCCGATGTAACATATATCGTAGAGGGTTCTAATCCTCCGATCGGCGAGCTTGGTGCCGGCGGTCCTGCAACAGATATCGACAAAACGGTTGCAAAACTGATCGTAGACGAGATTCCGAACGGTGCATGTTTGCAGCTTGGTATCGGCGGTATGCCAAACGCTGTCGGTTCCCTGATCGCGGAGTCCGACTTAAAAGATCTTGGTGTCCACACAGAGATGTATGTAGATGCATTCGTTGACATCGCAAAAGCCGGAAAGATCACCGGTGCAAAGAAAAATATTGACCGCTACCGTCAGACCTACGCTTTCGGTGCAGGTACCAGGAAAATGTACGATTACTTAGACGACAACCCAGAGTTAATGAGCGCTCCGGTTGACTACACCAACGATATCCGTTCCATCTCTGCACTCGATAACTTTATTTCCATCAACAACGCCGTTGATATCGACCTCTTCGGTCAGGTCAATGCAGAGTCAGCAGGTATCAAGCAGATCAGTGGTGCCGGCGGACAGTTAGACTTCGTATTAGGTGCTTACCTATCAAAAGGCGGCAAGAGCTTTATCTGCCTGTCCTCTACATTTAAGACCAAAGACGGACAGGTACAGTCAAGAATCCGCCCGACATTGGCAAACGGTTCCATCGTAACTGATACCCGTGCCAACACACATTATGTTGTAACGGAATATGGTAAAGTAAATGTCAAAGGACTTTCCGCATGGCAGAAAGCAGAAGCCTTAATCTCCATCGCTCATCCGGATTTCCGTGACGAGCTGATCAAAGAGGCTGAGAAAATGCACATCTGGAGACGCAGCAACAAATAACCTGCACATCCATTTTACACCAAACAAAGGCAGAACCGCTTCATCCCCGGTTCTGCCTTTGTTATACATTCTATTCTGTCTTTCTCCGACCTTTTCTTAAGTCGTGATACTTTCTTTGTTTCGCCTTGTTATTTTACACCGTCACCCTCTGTTTTCTCAGAATCTTCCATGCCAGTACTGCCATGATGGCTGCCACGACCACACCCAAAAGGAACAGATACTGCGCAATATTTCCGAATCCGATCTGCATACCAATCTGATGCATTTTTGCTGCTATCATTTCATTTTCACTCAGTTTTACCGGTACAAGCATGATAAACATCCAGACTGCCCAGATACCCCAGAGTGCTTTCATTCCAAACCGCAGAATCACAGCTCCTGCAAACAATTCCACGATCGTCATTCCGATGATAACCGCCAGAAGGTATTTCCACTGAAAGTACTGTGTGAGATCCAGTATGACATCACACTGCGGATAGATCACTCCCATGATGGCAAATTCTATCTTTCCAAATACAAATAACAGCAGTTCCAGTCCTGCAAGTTCTGCCATGTTAAATAACGCATAACTTCCCACATAGGCTTTTCTCGTTGCACCCATTGACAACGCCATGTTAAATTCCCCGATAAAAGAAAATATGATACCAAATAAATGTACAAACCCCAGCATGATCGCAGCGATCAGCACTCCAAGCGTAACACACTCATTCTCTTCCATGGTATTTGCGCGGATGACCATCATAACAATGATCCCCAACACATAACCGCCCAGCGCAACAGCAAGAAACTCCAGCACTTCTGCCCTTCTTGTCTTGCATTGTATCAAAAAATTGTCAATCATTTTCTCACTCTACCCCTTTCATATTGTTGTAGCTTTCTATACAAACACCTTGATTTATCCATTTCCTGTATGACACTGTCACACACGCACTTCATACTTCGATACCACACGAAGCTGCAGGATAAGACTGATTACATAAAGTACAATTGCCACTGCTGCACCGGCAAAAAGTGCTCCCGAAATAACCCTGCCTGACAGATTTCCGATCCATGCGGTAAGCGTATCGATCAAACCGCTTCCCATAACAAAACCAGCACCTATAGAAACTATGACTGCAACTGTTATTAAGATTCCAAATACCATTCCTTTTTTTCCATAACGCATCTGCAGTACGGTACAGATCTGACCAAATGCCACACAGAGAACAAATCCTTCCGCGATCAGTATGTTTTTAAAACCATCCACTCTTCCTGCTGACAGATACCCTGTGAGAAGAACAAACAGATATGCAGTAACCGCGTAGACTCCATATAAAAGCTGTGCTCCCCACGCTGCTTCCTTTCTGCCGGAACCAAAGGAAAGCACCATCGGGATATATGTTCCTCCATAACTGATCGGTCCGATATAGTTAAACAGAATACCGATCAGAATGGCAAAATAATTTGCACTCGTCCAGAATCCCCCATCCGAACTGTCACCAAAGCTAAAAAATATACCATACACTACGACAAAACCAATGAGGATTGCTGTCATTTGAATACCATATTTGCCCCAGAAAAGAAAATTCCTTTTTATGATTTTAGATTGTTCCATTTTTCATTCCTCCCGCCATTTCCCGGTACATTGATTTCTAAATCACTACACCGGATAAAACGATTATTAATCCGTTAATCCACACAGTGATACAAATAACTTCTCCAGGCTGACCGGCTGGATCGTCACATCATATCCCTCTGGCAGCGTCTGACCTTCTTTTAAAAGGATCGTTACGCTCTTGCTGCGTCCCGTCTTTTCCTCGTGATGTTTTTCATAACCTTCCGTTGCCTGATCTACCACCTCTGCAAGTCCGCTCACATGATAACTTTTCTCTAACAGATCCTGTGTATTTTCTTTCAGCAAAAGTCTGCCATCTTTTATCATGATGACCTCCTCCATCAGGTCTGACGCTTCCTCAATGATATGCGTGGAGATCACAAAAGTACGTCCTGTCTCCGTGTATTCTTCCATCAGTTTGTGATAAAAATACTCGCGCATGACAACATCCAGTCCTGCTACCGGCTCATCCAAAAAGGTAAAATCCGCTTTGCTCGCAAGTGCCACAATGATCGTTACCATAGAAAGCATACCTTTTGACATTTTGTTGATGCGCTGTTTGGTATTCAGCTCAAATTTTTCGATCAGCTCATCCGCCATTTTCTGATCCCAGTTTGGATAGTAATAAGATGCATTTTTTAAGTATTCTTTTACTTTTAATGCACTGACACCGCTTCCATACAGGTTGGTCGATAATTCTCTGGAAAAGCAGATGTGATCTAACGCTTTTCTGTTCTCCCAGACGGTCTCACCATTCCAGGTTACACTTCCCTCTGTCGCCGGATTCTGCGCCGATAAGATCGATAACAGTGTTGTTTTTCCTGCACCGTTTCTCCCGATCAGACCGTAGATTTTTCCTTTTTCCAGTGTAAAATCTATATTTTTTAAAATCTCCTTTTTCCCATAATTCTTGCTGATATGATTACAAACGATTGTTTCCATTCTGCTCCTCCTTTTTTTACATTTGTCCACACACCTGTGTGACCAGTATTATTCCTTACTCTGCGGACTGTATCAGCTTGATCACTTCCTCTTTATCCAGTCCGATGCTTGCCGCTTCCTCTAATAATTTTTTGACATAATGATCGTAAAATTCATTTCGTCTGCGTTTTAAAATGTTTTCTTTTGCTCCCTCTGCTACAAACATGCCGATTCCCCTTTTCTTATATAAGATTCCTTCATCCACCAATATATTTACACCTTTTGCCGCTGTCGCCGGGTTGATCGCATATAGCTTCGCCAGTTCGTTCGTACTCGGCACGCGCTCTTCCTCCAGAAGAATATTCCTTAAAATATCTGTCTCAATCATTTCTGCGATCTGCAGATAGATGGATTTCTCCTGCGTTAAGATTTCATTCATGCATGGCTGCTCCTTTCTCGCAAATTTTTATTTCGTGATAATAGAATATTCCTGTATGTCTTATTCTATTATATGGTTGGTTTGTTATATGGTTCATCACTTATGTAACTAACCATAGCACTATGATGTGATGTTGTCAACTGTTTTATTCAAAAAAAGTAACCACATAACTACCAGCCTGTACAAACAGGTAATCATGTGGTTACTTTTCCCTGAAACTTTATTCCATTCTTACAGTCTGCCCCCGTCCATCCGCTCACGGATCTCCACTCCGGTCGGTGTTCCGGCAAGTCCGCCTTTTCCTGTTTCACGGATATCCTCGGACATGCTTCTTCCGATGTTTCGCATCGCATCGATCACCTCATCCGGCGGAATCTTGCTGAAGATTCCCGCACTTGTCAGATCTGCCGAGGTCAACGCATTGACTGCACCCATCACGTTTCGTTTGACGCACGGCACTTCCACCAGTCCGGCAACCGGATCACAGGCAAGACCAAGCAGATTTTTTAATGCAAGTGCCGCTGCATTGGCGATTTCTTTTGCACTGCCGCCTAATAAATGCACGACTCCTCCTGCTGCCATCGCAGATGCGGAACCGATCTCCGCCTGACAACCTCCCGCTGCCCCTGCCAGAAAAGCCCTCTCCGCGATCACTCCGCCGACTCCCGCTGCCACGAACAACGCTTCCACCATCTTTTCTTCAGAATACCCTTTTTCTTCCTGCAAACTTAAAAATACTGCTGGTACGACTCCGCAGGAACCTGCCGTCGGTGCTGCAACAATACGCTTCATGCATGCATTCGACTCACTGGTTTTTAACGCTTTTTCCATGACCTTCCCGATAAAATCGCCACAGAGCAGCTTTCCCGCAGCCCTTGCATCCATCATTTTTTTGCCCTCTGTGCCGACAAGCCCGCTCTCGGATTTTAATTTTTCATCATAACGCTCGTCCGCATCCTTCATTGCCTGATACATCGCGCGCATCTGCCCAAAAGACACATCCTCCGTGATTCCCTGTTCCTGGCAGTCATCCTCCTGCACGATCTTCCAAAATGGTTTCCTGGATGCTTCTTCTAATTCACATAATTCCTGTAATGATCCATACATAAAAATCTCCATTCCTGCGTGTGAAAAATGTTATTTTTCACACCACTTCCAACTTTCTATGATATATTTTGATTAATGTATCAAAAGGTGTATTAATCTCTACTCTTCCACCAGACTGCAATACGTTACCTTTAATATACCCTCTAAGCGCTCTAACCATGCAAGTGATTCTTTCGGCACTTCCTGGTCACACTCTATGACCATGACAGCATTGCCGCCTCTGCTTTTCCGGTAAAGCTGCATTGTGGCAATATTGACGCCTTTATGGGCAAGCATGGATGTTACCTCGGTAACATGTCCCGGCTGGTCGATATTATGCACGATCAGTGTCGGATAATCGCCACTGAAATTGGCAGTGATCCCGTCAAGCTCGCAGATCTGTATCCGCCCGCCTCCGATCGAAGCTGCAATCACTTCAAGTGTACGCCCGGAAATACCTGTCAGATCCATTTTCACCGAATTTGGATGAACATCACCGAGGTCGATCCCCTCCAGGTAAAATCTCATTCCTCTCTTCTCCGCAATCCTGAAACTGTCCGGTATTGCCGGATCATCCACCTGCATTCCTAATAATCCGGCAATCAGCGCCTTATCTGTGCCGTGTCCCTTGCCCGTCGCAAGGAACGAACCATGAAAGTATATTTTTGCTTCTTTTACTTCTTCCGCCAGCAGTTTACGGCTGACTCTCCCGATTCTGACGGCTCCCGCCGTATGCGAACTGGACGGGCCGACCATTACAGGTCCGATGATATCTAACAGGTTCATATCTTATCTCCGTTCTCATAAGTATTTACTTATGTTTTCTATAATTTTATCCTACTTGAAGTTATATCAAATTCATGATACATTTTAATTGCTATATACACACACACATTTATAGCATAGAAAAGAACAGTATTTCCACCGTAGAAATCCTGTTCTTTTTTTATGTAATAGGAAATTTTACTCTACCTCTCATCATTCCCATATTGACGTACAATATCCATAAAATCACGCAGTGGATCATTCCAAACCTTATGTGGATGATATACCAGATTTAAGTTTCTTTCAAGACAAATATCTTCTACTTTTATTTCCACCAGACAGCCAGCCTTTAAATATTCCTCGATCAGAAAATATGGCAGTACCGAAATACCAAATCCATCTTCCACCGCCTGTACGAGTACTTTTGTGCTCCGGCTCTCCCATAAAGGTTCGATTACGCAGTCTTTTGTCCTTAAAATAGCTTCAAACCGGTCACGTACACCGGCTCCCTTTTCCCGCAAAAGAAAATTTTCTTTTTTCAGATCCTCGAACCTGACATGCTCCATGCCCGCCAACGGATGACCGGGTGCTGCAACAACAAGAGTCCTGTCCTTTGCAAACGGCTCCTGTATATAGTCCGTCTCACCAGGCAGATCTTCCATGATACCCAGATCGATCTGATGCGTTCTTAAAAGTTCCATCAGCTTTACCGATCCACTGACAGTCACTTTCACACGAATGTCAGGATATTTTTTTTCAAATGTACGGATAAATCCACGCAGCATTTTTACTCCAACCGAAAGGTTTGCACCGATACGGATCGTCCGCACACCTTCCGTTTCTTTCAAATGCTGTTCTAAATCATGATACAGTCCAAGGATGTGACACGCATACTGATAGAGCAGCCTGCCGCTCTCCGTCGGTACTACTTTGCGGTTATAGCGCTCTAAAAAGCAGACACCGCTCTCCTGCTCTAACTCCTTGATGGTCTGGCTGACTGCGGGCTGTGTCATATAAAGTTTTTCGGCTGCCTTTGTCATGCTTCCTTCTTCACATACTGTACGGAAAATGGTCAGTTGTCGGTTATTCATAGGCATTATCCCTCAACAATAAAATATCTTTTGCATCCACTGCCAGACCAGAAGGGATTGGTCCTGGCGAATCTTCCTGCTCTGTTTTTGCTATTTTCCACTGAAGCCATCCACTCTCTTTCGATGGGCGGAATGAAATATTCCACTCAAACGTATCCTCAATGATGCGGTATTCCTCTATCCTTAAAATATTCATATCCTGAACAGGCTCTGCATCCACAGGATAAAACGAATGTGCCCGGATACCAACCGCTTTTGTGTCCTTTGGAATTTCCGGAACGCACAGAGTTATCCCCCAGTCCACCGCTTTTATATGACTATTATCCACAATTTCCACTGCAGAAATGTTCTTACATCCGGATAACACAGCCGCTGTCTTTGTTTTCGGATTATGGAAAAACTCTTTTGTCTCCTCAATGACTTCCATTTTTCCATGATCGATACAGCTTACCATATTACACAGACGATAAACCTCATCACGATTGTGCGATACAAAAAGTACCGGCTTTTCCACCTCTGCTAACATATCACGCATTTCCTGCTCTAACTCCCACTTGAGATAACTGTCAAGCGCAGAAAACGGTTCATCCAAAAGCAGAATATCCGGCTCTGAAGCGATCATCCGCGCCATCGCTACACGCTGTTTCTGTCCACCGGAAAGCTGCGTGGGGTAATGTTTTTCAAGTCCTTCTAAGCGGAAACGTCTGATATAAGACTTTACTTTCTCTTCATCCGGACATTTTCCCATACCAGCTTTGATATTCTGTTCCACTGTCATATTGGGAAACAGGGCATAATCCTGAAACATATAGCCGACACGACGTTTCTGTGGCGTAAGATTGATCTTTTTTGCAGAATCAAATAATACCCTGCCGTTTAATTCGATCCGTCCCTCGTCCGGTGTCTCAATTCCGGCTATGCACTTTAGTGTCATACTCTTTCCACATCCGGATGCCCCAAGAATCGCAAATACGCCACGCTCTGTCTCGAACGCGACGTCTAAACAAAAGCTGCCAAACTTCTTTTTTATATTTACTTTCAGACTCATTCCAATCTCCATTTAAAATAATGCACTTGCCTATACTCTCCATCGATCACATGAAAAACGCCTGCGTTTTTCCGCATGAAACTTAGTACTTCTTCACGAAAGAGCCTCTGCTCTGAGTAATTAGAAGTACTTTTCATGCTACCACCTGCTCACATGTTTTATACTCTTTACCGTGATGATATTTAACAAAAATATGACCAAAAATGCAATGATCAATATCACGAGCACCCAGAATCCCGCTGTCGCATAGTCTCCGTCCTGGATGACCATCGCAATTTTCTGTGAGATTGTACTTGTTTTTTTCGGAATATTTCCTGCAAGCATTGAGGTCGCACCGTACTCACCAAGTGCCCTTGCAAAGGTTAAAACTGTTCCGGATGCAATACCCGGCCCCGCCGCAGGAACCACCACTTTCCAGAAAATTTTGATCTCAGGCATCCCAAGTGTCCGCGCCGCATAAATCAGATTTACATCAATCTGTTCAAACGCAGCTCTGGCATTCCGGTACATGAGTGGAAATGCGATCACGGTTGCCGCTAAAATACAGCCAAGCCAGGTCTGTACCACTTTGAAATGAAACGTATCATAAAGATATGCTCCAAACGGTCTCCTCAGGCTGAACAATAACAGCAGAAAAAAGCCTGCCACCGTCGGTGGCAGCACCATTGGCAGTGTCAGAATTCCATCTGCCACTGCCTTTATGCGCGGTCCTGCTTTCACTACTTTTCGTGCTGCATAGATGCCTAAAAAAAATGAAATAATGGTTGCTACAATTCCGGTTTTAATTGATATCAGAAGCGGGCTCCAGTCGAGTCCACTTAAATATGCTGTCAACTGACTCATAACTGCCTCCTGTTTTCATTTTTACCTTTTATTCAACATCCGTATCAAAGTAGTATTTCTGGAAAATTGTTTTTGCATCATCCGAAACCAGAAAATTGATAAAATCCTCTGCTGCACTCTGCTCTAACTCATCTGCTTCGTTATTTACAATCTGTGCCACCGGATAAATAACATTTCCGGTAAGGTCATACGAAACTTTTTCTAGGATTTCCAGACGGTCTTCAAAACTGTAAGTATCTGAATAATATACGGTTCCGACTTCATTAGAACCTTCTGCAACTGCAGATGTTACAGCTCCTACATTGGCACACTCATTGATATCCACACCACCAAGTGCATTCTGGATTTCCGTTGTCGTAATCTGTGAAACATCGTCCACTTTGTCTAACATACCCGCATTTACCATTGCCTGTCTGGTATATTTTCCAACCGGAACAGAACCATCGGCAAGTGCAATGCTTTTTGCATTTCCGATATCGGAAAGTCCGGTTACCGTCGTGCCGCTGCCTTTGTATGTAACGACACAAACCTGATTGTTTACAACGTTATGTCTGGTTCCGTTGATAACCAGTCCGTCCTGATCCTGAAGCTGATCCATCTGTTTTTGTGCTGCGGAGAAAAATACATCACAGGCTGCTCCCTCTTCAATCTGTGTCATCAGGATTCCTGAACTGTCATAACTTCCCACGATCGATACGTTCGGCTGTGTTTTGTTATACTCTGCGATCAGCTCTTCCATAACCGTATTTAAACTCTTTGCAGCAAATACAGTTACCGTTGTTGCTTCAAACGGCTCTGCTGCTGCAGCTTCGGTTTCACCTGCCGCCTGATCCTTGTTGTTTCCACATCCGGCAAACATTGTCATTGCCATAGCTGCAGAAAGTAATACACACACACATTTTTGTTTCATTTGTTTTTCCCTTTTTCTTTTTTATTTTAAAAAGCTCTAAAAAAGCAGCTTCTTAAATCAGATAAACCTAACTTCTGTTTCTATACCATTTATGTTAAAAATTAATTTTATGATAATTTTTTCTCGCACGCACTTCGATCAACTGTGCCGCAATGCTGATCGCAATCTCCGCCGGAGTCTCACTTCCGATTTCAATTCCAATCGGTGCTGTCACGCGTGCAAGCTGTTCCCCGGTAAATCCCTCCGCGATCAATTTATCATATACAAATTTTGTTTTTTTCCTGCTTCCCACAACACCGATATATCCGGCAGAAGTCTGCAGTCCAAAACGCTCTGCATCCGTATCGCAGAGATGTCCTCTTGTGACGACCACAATGTAGTCTTCCGGATGAATCGTAAATGTCTCTTCCAGTTTTCCAAAATCGATCAGCCGTATCTCTTCCGCTCCCGGAAACAGTTTCGGTTTTGTAAATTCTTCCCTGTCATCCGAAACAATACAGCGGAACCCCAGATGTGACAGCACCGGGACAAGTTCCTGTGCTAAATGTCCGCCTCCAAAAATATAAACTTTTCCATCATAGGAGAATTGTTCTGCATAGAAACGCGCTCCATCAATCTCTGTCACCGACTGATGTGCAGATGTCTGAAACTCCGGCAGTATTTTTACCTTTCCTTGCTCTAACGGCATAAGGATCCAGAATGGTTTTCTTTTTTCTTCTGCCGCTTCCATCTGTCCGATCCATACAGCATCTTCCACCGCGTCCACATAGTAAAATAAGACGGTCGCATTTCCACCGCATACCATTCCAAGTTCTGCTGATTTTTCCTGACCAAGATTATACTCATGCAGATAATTCTTCTTTTCGGCGAGAAGCTTTTGTCCCAGCAAAATTGCCTGATATTCCAGATTACCGCCACCGATCGTTCCGGTCACCCTGCCATCCTCACCGACTACCATATAAGCACCTGCTTTTCGCGGTATTGAGCCGCGTCCCGCTACCACAGTGATGAGCATACTATTTTTCTTTTCATTGATTCTTTTCTTAAGAACTTCCACAATTTCTCTCATAATGTGTCCTCCTTATAGCATGTGCAAAACCAGCTCATGATTCCTGCAGTGTCAATTCATCCCCCACATGAATCGTACCGCCTTCTAACACGACAGCAAAAACGCCTTCATGCGGCATGATACATTCTCCCATCCGCTGATAAATCTGGCAATGGGAATGACACTCTTTTCCGATTTGTGTCATCTCAAGCAGCACATCCCCGCAGCGAAACCGCGTACCGACCGGAAGATTTTTAAAATCATATCCATCCACGATCAGATTTTCTCCAAATGCTCCAAACGCTACATCCGCGCCTTTTGCACGAAATTCTTCTATTTTTTCAAAGGACAGCAGACTGACCTGTCTGTGCCATTTTCCTGCATGCGCATCACCCTGAATGCCCCAGTCCCTGATAAACTCAGCCTCAGGCACTTCATGCTTTTCTGTTCCTCTTTCTTTGCTGATGCAAATTCCTTTTATGATTCCCATATATGACTGCTCTGCTTTCTAAATAATTTTCGTCTGTTTCTTTCATCCACCAATGCGTACCATCGCTTTATGCTCTGTCATTTCTGAAATCTGTTCAAAACAGTGTTCCATAGGTTTTTCTAAAACTGCCTCTTTCATCACTTTCTGTAAGGTCTGTTCCTTTTGGGGATCCCTGAGGACTGCTCTTAGATCAACACCTTTTTCATAACAGAGGCATAATTTTAAATATCCTTCGGAGGTGAGACGGATACGATTACAGTTCTTACAAAATTTATGATGTATGGCGCTGATAAAGCCGACATCTATATTTAATCCCGGAAAATGGCAGTAAACTGCAGGTCCTGCGCCATAGTTTTTATATGGCAGCTTCACTGTAACTTCCTGCTCTCCGGCTTTTTCAGATTCCACTTTTCGATCCGGTTCCATCGCACAGGCATTTCCATATATGTCCTCGATCTGCCGGAACAATTCTTCATTGGATCTTCCGGTATAATCTGCACCATATCCGATCGGCATCATCTCAATAAAACGTACCGGTATCTGCCTTTCATCTGCGTAAGCAAGAACGGCTCTCCAGTCCAGATTTTTATAATGAACCGTATTGATCTTTACCGGAATTTCCGCTTCCTGTGCCGCCCTGATTCCTGCTAACACTGCTTTTAATTCATTCCGTCCCGTCAGTCTTTGAAATTCTGTCTCATCTAAAGTATCCAGGCTGACATTTACACTATCAAGTCCTGCTTCTTTCAAAGTCCTTGCATACTCTGCAAGCAGAACCCCATTTGTGGTCATTCCAACCGTATCAATGCCGGATATATTTTTTATTTTTTTGACCAGCTCTACACAGCCACGGCGCACTAACGGCTCTCCACCGGTCAGACGGACATGCCGGATTCCAAGTGACACGGCAGTCTCTGTCACTTTTACAATTTCCTCGTATGTCAGCAGATTCGCCATATCCGTTGTCTCTATATCGCCAGGCATACAATACTTACAGCGCAGATTGCAGCGATCGGTAATCGAAATTCTCATATAATCAATCTCTCTGCCTGTCTGATCTTTCATTCAAATACTTCCTCATGCCTTTCCATAAATCTCATTTCAAAATCTGCTCTGTAGCTTATGCTACTGCTACCATCCTTTTCCAAATCCACAGTTCGGGAAAATGCAGTGTTCACAGTTTAAGCAAAGCCCACCCTCGCCAAGTGCTGCAAGTTCTTCTGCGGTCACTTTGTCATCTGCCATAATGCGCGGCAGCACCAGATCAAAAATCGTACGCTTTGCATACATCACACAGCCCGGCAGTCCAAGGATCGGAATGCTTTCTTTATAATAAGAAAGCAGAAACATTGCTCCCGGCAATACCGGTGCACCGTAAGAAATGATCTCTGCCCCGGTATTTTTGATGGCAAGCGGTGTTTTATCATCCGGGTCCACACTCATGCCCCCGGTACAGATCACAAGATCTGCTCCTGCTTCGATCGCCGCAAGACAGCCGTCCGTAATCTTTTCGTTATCATCATCAAAGGTCTCATGAAAAATGACTTCCGTATCATATTCTGCTAATTTTTCCCGGATGACCGGTGTAAAAGTATCTGCGATCCTTCCGTGATAAACTTCATTTCCCGTCGTGATGATCGCAGCTTTTTTCTTGTGAAATGGCTTTAGTGTAAAAATAGGAGCATCCTCGCATATTTCTTTTGCGCGTTCCATCTTTTCCTTTTTAATGACAAGTGGTATGATTCTGGTTCCCGCAAGCTTGTCCCCTGCCTTCACTGGTGTATTTCCATGGCGGCTGGCGATCATCATTTCCCCGAAACTGTTCACCTTTTTTAATTTTTCTTTATCAACTTTTAACAGTCCGTCGCAATCCGCGATCAGTTCAATTTTACCTTCTTTGACATCCGATGGATGCATGTAGTCATTTCTGCACATCTCATAAAGAATCTGTGCCGCCTCGTTTTCATGAAGAATCTTGTCATCTTTTTCCCAGATGTAAATATGATCCTTTCCAACACTTAGAAGCACCGGAATATCTTCTTCTGTGATGATATGTCCTTTGCGGAAAACCGCATCTTTTGTAACACCCTTAATAATCTGTGTGATATCGTGGCAGAGAACCTGACCGACTGCATCTTCTGTCTTTATCAGTTTCATGAAGCATATGCTCCTTTCTTTTTATGATAAATTGTCAGTGTCAAAAGCACAGACAACTTCAAGCACACTGCCTGCAATACAGCGCGCTTTATCCGAAATGGTAAAACAGTTCGAAAGTTCGCTTTTGCGCGGATCGATATCTGCAATCTTAAAGCCTTTTGTAACCGGATATCTATCACGGATCAGTCCGCGGATAATACCGGGGATCGTGGCGGTTACAGAATATCTGGCATTTTCATCCTCATTCATGATATACGCAATTTTCTCGCCCTGTTCAACAATATCGCCGATCTTATGCACATTATAAAGAATACCCGGTGCGCCTGCATGAATCACACGCTCTGCCGCATAGCCGCCAATATTGCCCGGTATTCCGGTATTGGGAATAGCTGATCCCTCACGGATGATCCGGCCAAGATTATGTCCTCGCTTTGTCTCAATAACGATATCCACATCTTCCCCCGCAGTAAATCCGGGACCAAGTCCTACCGTAAGTGCTGCCATATTGCGTGTTGTTCCGAGATTTTTCTTTGCAAGGATTGCATCAACGACCACATCGGGCTTTAATGCTGCAATGGCTGCTCCGTCCGGATCTACCAGTAACGGAACTTTTCCAGCGCCGATCACTTTTTCTGCTTCTGTAACATCTTTGATCAAAACAGCCTCCATGCCTTCTACCGTGGCACTGCCCTCATAAACAGCCTCACAGATGGCTACCTGACGCCGGATTGCTGCCGGATGCTCTGTCTCAAGCACCAGAACCGGAAATCCTGCCGACCAGAGTCTGTGAATAGTTCCGGTGGCAAGATCGCCACCGCCTCTTACTATAATGAATGGTTTCTTCAATATTTCTCATCTGCCTTTCAGACAATTATCATTAAGAAAAAAAGAAAACCAATGTGGGGACTCTACCCACATTGGCTATCTTTCATTCAGCTTACACATTGCTATCTTTTATAAGAATAACCATACTTATAATTTTTGTCAAGTCAATACTGACGTATTTTATAGTGCATCACCACCATGCTCACCAGTTCTGATTCTGACCGCATCTTCTACGTCATAAATAAAAATCTTACCATCGCCAAAGTTTCCTGTCTGAATCTCCTTTACAACCTCGTCCACGATCGCCGGTGCCTGTTCATCCGTTACAACGGTTTCTACTTTAATCTTTGGCAGCAGATTAACAGAAAACTCATACTGTCTGGTCGATCTAAGATTTCCTTTTTGATTACCACATCCCATAATATTTGCGATATTCATACCATTTACCTTTTCATAGGCTTCCAGTCTCATTTTGTCTTTTCCAACAGAATGATACTTTTTTATTTAGATATATATTTCTACACTCTGTTCCATCTCAATTCCTGATTTTTCAATTTCTTTACCGGACCCTTCATAATCTCCCGGTTCCATTCTCCACGCCAGTCCACACCCTGCAGAAAGTTCTCTTGGAACCGGGATCAGCCGTCCTTTGATGGAATTCTCATTGCAATATTTTTCCATTGCCATTGCCGCTGATGTGGTATGAAATGTGATGATTCTGTAATTTTTCTTTTCTCTCATGATCTCCATCCCTGCTAACCTTATTTCGTGATGTTGGAGCCAATATCACTATTTAAATTTTGTCCGGAATTATTATAAAATATCTTAATGTAATGAATTGTCAGGCAGATTTTCCAATTATCCACACACATAAATTTCCTTTTCAGATTTTGGAAGGATCTCCCCAACTATGGCAGCCGGATGCCCTTCCTTCTTTAGATCTGCTAAAAGTGCCTCTGCCTGCTTTTCTGGCACTGCAATCAGCAGTCCGCCAGAAGTCTGTGGATCAAATAAAACCTCTTCCATTGCAAAAGTGACATTTTCAAATGAAACAGATTCACCCACATGATTCCGGTTTTTCTGACCTGCCGCCGTCAGCAAAAACTCATCTGCATAATCAAGTGCTTCTTTTATCACAGGTACCTGGTCTGCAAAAATACGGCAGGATAACTTCCCATCCATCATTTCATGCAGATGTCCCAAAAAACCAAAGCCTGTCACATCTGTACATGCATGGATCTCATATGGATGACAGATATGGGAAGCATATTTATTCAACATTGTCATAGATGCAACTGCCTGTTCCATTGCAGCATCAGATGCCTCTTTTACACGGTTTGCCGTACAGACAATTCCAACTCCGAGTTTCTTTGTTAAGATCAGTTTGTCACCCGGTTTTCCCTGATTATTCGGATATATCTTGTCCGGATGCACAGTTCCCATGACAGAAAGTCCATACTTCACATCTGTATCGGCAATGGAATGACCGCCTGCAAGAGTTCCTCCCGCCTCAATGACTTTTTCGGAGCCGCCCCGCATGATCTCACCTAAAATATTCAAATCCATACTCTCCGGAAAACATACGATATTTAATGCTGTCTTTACTTCGCCGCCCATCGCATAGATATCACTGAGCGCATTTGCCGCCGCAATTTTTCCAAAGGTGTACGGATCATCCACCATTGGGGGGAAAAAATCAAGGGTCTGTACGATTGCCGTATCATCGGAAATACGATAGACTGCTGCATCATCCTTGCTGTCATATCCGATGAGAAGATTCTCATCTGCCGGGCCTTTCGGCAAACGCTCTAACACTCTGCTTAAAATGCCTGCACCGAGCTTTGCAGTGCATCCGCCACCCTTGCAAAATATGATTTTTTCCTGATTTTGTTCCATATCTGTCTTACACCTCCGTGATCTGTGCGCACTCTGTTTTATGCCTGAAAGGATGAGAGTTATTGACATTTTCTATAAATTAATTTGTGAAATATTTTTCAAACAACGTCTGTGCATCCTTCTTTAACTCCGCATCCATCGCCTGATACTTTTCCAGGAAATTCCTTCCCTGTTCTGTCAATGTCATATTGCCGCCGCCTTTTCCACCACTATTTCCGGTCATAAGTGAAAAGCCAAGTTCATTTTCAGCGCGTTTTACAATTCTCCAGCCTTTCGAATATGCCATCTGCATCTGACGGCACGCCTCAGAAAGAGATCCCGTTTTCTCCACAAGTTCCATAATTTGTGCAATGCCAGGTCCGAATATAAGCTCATCTCCATAAATACGCAGCCTCACCTGTTCATGAAGCTTTCTTTTTCCCAAACTCATATCTATCCTCTTTTCTTTGCCGCTTATTATGCAGACTCTTTCCGTCATGCTTCCTCCGCAATCTCCCGCACAGCTCGCACCGCAGCATCCACTTCCTCATCCGTATTAAAATGGGAAAAGCTGAATCTTACTGCCCCCTGCTCTTTTGTTCCAAGCGTCTCATGCATCATAGGCGCACAATGTGCCCCCGCACGGACTGCGATCTCATAATCTTCCCAGAGCCAGTCGCTTACACTGCCGGAATCTAAATCCCTGATATTTAATGAGACAACTGCCACTCTGTTTTCCGTTGTAAAATCTCCATAAATGTTTACACCGGAAATATCTTTTACGCCATTATAAAACCGATCTGCCAGAGCCATCTCACGTTTATAGATCATACCAATGCCCATTTTTTGCAGATAACCCAAAGCAGCGTACAATCCGGCAATCCCATGTCCGTTTAATGTCCCAGCTTCAAGCGCGGTCGGCATTTCTTCCGGCTGCGCTTTACTGTAACTTTTGACTCCGGTTCCTCCCGCTAAAAGCGGTCGGATATCCACACCTTTCCGCACATAAATTCCTCCGGTTCCCTGCGGGCCAAGTAATCCTTTATGACCGGTAAAACAGAGTACATCGATATTCTGTTTCTGCACATCGATTGGAAGTACTCCGGCGGTCTGAGCAGCATCCACAATTAACAGAAGATGATGTTTTTCTGTAAAAGCAGCGATACGTTCTAAATCTGTCACATTTCCTGTCAGATTTGACGCATGTGTGATCACAACTGCTTTCGTATCCGACTGATATGCATGTTCCAGCTCATCATACAAAATCCGCCCCTTAGAATCTGCGGGAAGATACGTTACTTTCACACCACGCTGCTCCATCAGATACAATGGACGCAGGACAGAGTTATGTTCACATACCGATGTGATCACGTGATCTCCCGGTTCAAATAAACCCTGAATCGCAATATTTAACGCTTCTGTCACATTACAGGTAAATGCAATACGTGATGCATCTTCCGCGTGAAATAATTCTGCAATCCGCTCTCTGGTTCCATAAATGATCCTGGATGCATCAAGTGTTGCCGCATGCGCTCCTCTTCCTGCATTTCCAAGTGTATGAAATGCCTCCGTGACGGCTTGTTCTACCTCCGGTGGTTTTGGAAATGTAGTTGCCGCATTATCTAAATAAATCATGGTTTTACAATATTTCCTGCCTGTGTCATTTTCTCAGCAATCACATACATATTTGTTACACTTCCCACCTGAAGTTTATCCGTAAGTCCATAGTGATTAAGGCATGTACCACAGGTTAAAATCTCCACGCCCTGTGCCTCTAATGATTTCAGATCCTCAAGTGTCGGTGATTCCTCACAGGTCAGTTTTGCACCTCCGTTATAAAAAAGCATGGTTTTCGGTAATACATCCTGCTCTGTCAGCGCATAAATAAAGCCCTTGATCAGAACTTTTCCAAGCTCATTATCGCCCTCACCCATATGATCTGCAGAGATCACAACAACCGTGTTGCCATGGATTGCATTCGGAGCACAGGTTTCTTTTTCTGTGTCTGTTACGGACATTGCATCACTCTGGTCTGCTGCTCCATCTTCAATCTCCATCGTCACTTTATACTGTCCCTCTGCGATTTTCTCGGACTTCACGCCATAGCCTTTCTGTTTTGCCATCTTCGTCAGATTCTGAACCGCGATCTCGTTATCCACCAGTGTCTCCACAACACCAGAACCTTTAAGCTCTTTGATTGCATTTTTTGTTTTTACTACCGGAATCGGGCAGGTATCGCCCATTGCATTTACTGTGATCATCTTTTTTCCAGCCTTTCTGCTAAATTTTTTCATTATTCTTATAAAGATTCCATATACCATAGGCAACTCTTAACTTCCTGCTACATCAATTTTGAACTGCCTTATAATACGGGAAACCATATGAATCAGAAAAGGGCATTACGGAATCTCTCCAGTAACACCCTCGTTATTCTTTTATAAGTATAACATTATTTTCTCAGCTTGAAAATAGTATTTTAAAAATATCACTCAAATTTTAACCGGCAGACATACCTCATTCAGCACCACACAGCTATCCTCTCTGCGCACATTCCCCATCTCTCCCCAACAAAATATCCATCCCATGTTCCAGCGAATCTAAGATATAAGTCAGGCTTTCCTCGACCGCTTTTGGACTGCCCGGCAGATTTACGATCAGGGACTGCCCCCGGATCGCACTTGCACCACGGCTTAACATGGCACGCTTCGTAATTGTCATGCTGTAAGCCCGGATTGCCTCCGCAATTCCCGGTGCATTCCGGTCACAAACGGCAAGCGTTGCCTCCGGTGTCACATCCCGCAGGGAAAATCCGGTTCCGCCTGTCGTTAAGATCAGGCTGCATTTACATTCATCCGCAAGCCTTATCATTTCCTGTTCCAGCTCTTTTTGCTCGTCCGGCAGCACCCGATAGGATATAATTTCGTATTTTTCAGACGGCAGTATTTCTCTGATCCGTTTTCCACTGATATCCTCACGCTCTCCCTTTGAACCTTTGTCGCTTGCTGTTATGATTCCGACTGTGTACTTATTATTCATCTTACTCTCCATTTCTATGCTGATTTGTTTCAATAATATCCATGCTTGTTGATAACTGTTAATAATTCCATGAACCTGCCCGCCAAATGATGGTTTGTGGGTGATATGCGTCGCCCGTCCAAATGGTGTGTCGCAGGCTTGTGAGTGGCATCTTACGCAAAGCCGGAGTTAATTTTGGTTCCGTTGTACGAAAATAAGAAAAGTCTAAGTGTGTCTGAGTTAGATTTTTTCGGAGTGACGTGAACGGCAACAACGAGTCATCCATGACTCGATGCTGCCTTGTTCTGCCATCCGTGGCAGAACATCACTGTGTACCTATAGACACACTAAGATTTTCTAATTTTCTCCCAAAGTCACAAAATTACTTCGGCTTTGCGCAAAATGCCAATCGTCGGGTTGTGAACACCATTTGGGCGGGCGGTTCATCTCAGAATTGGGGCGTTGGTGCGAATTTTCGATATTCGCACAAATGAAAATATGCTTAAAATGCTAATGTGCTGTATCATTAATATTTATCCTAATGAATTGCTAGAATTTTTATCTGCTACATTATACTACATGAATTGTTTCATAAATTGCCAGACCAATAACACAAAATGTTCTTCAAATATGTATGTCAATAAGCATGGGCATAGTGGAATACATTGAAGTTTTTGCCAGCGTTATCAAACAAATAATAAATTATTGAATATAGTTATTTGGAAATATTTTTTTATCAGATTCAGACACAAAACACTAAAAATTTACGCCCACCAAGGCTGTAAAATGCGTTCCCCGGCGAAGGGTGGTTCACAACCTTGTGGCTGGCAAAACGCATCAAGCCGGAACTTGTTTTGTGACTTTGGGAGAAAAATAGAAAGTCTTAGTATGCCTGCCCGAAATACAGTGTTGTGCTGCCACGGACGGCAGCACAAGTCTTAATGTGCCCGGATGGCACATTTAAGACGCACACGTCACTCAGCCACAACCTAACTCAGGCATACTTAGACTTTCTTATTTTCGTACAACGGAACAAAACAGTCCCGGCTTGATGCAATTTGCCAATCAAAAACCCCGGAACCACCCTTCACCGGGGAACTCAACTCACACCCAAACCATCATTTGGCGGGCACCAATCTTATTTTCCACAGACATAATGTCCACTCTTGCCGCCATCCTTTTCCAGCAAATGAATGTCGGTGATCCGCATCCCACGGTCCATCGCCTTGCACATATCGTAAATGGTCAGAAGTGTCACACTCACCCCTGTCATCGCCTCCATCTCAACACCTGTCTTTCCGATACAGGAGGTCTTACAGATTACCTCAATAGCACTTTCCTCATCATGCATCTTAAAGCTGACTTCACAGTCTGTCAGTGCAATGATATGACATAGGGGGATCAGTTCCGAATTTTTCTTTGCTGCCATGATTCCTGCAATGCGCGCCACCCCAAGAACATCTCCTTTTTTTGCGGTATGTCCCTTGATTGCCGCATACACCTCCTCATTGACATATATCTTTCCGGCTGCCACTGCCACACGGTAGGTATCATCCTTGGCATGAACATCCACCATGATCGCATTTCCTTCCTTATTAAAATGAGTAAACTCTCCCATATGTGGCTCTCCTTTCCCGACGCAACATTTTCCTGATATGCCTGTGCAGACAGCACTTTATAATATCTGGGGCTTATCTGATTACCTTCTTTCCTTATTATATAGGAGATTTGCACACTTGCAATCCCAATTTTCTTCCTGTTTTTACCTGTTTTGGACATATTTTGTTCATTTTTTATTCATATTCAATAGAAAAACACAGATTGTTCATTCTTTTTTATTCATCTTTCCGATTGATTTTTTACCTGAGAAGCGATATATTCTCTTAGTGTCAAAAATAATATTTTTACACAGGGTTTACGTACCTTTTACAAAATACCAAAAACAACAGCATTTCCATTTAAAGATAGACAGTTTGATATTATACGAAACTTTGGGAGGTCACCATGAAAGAAAAATTACATCTTTGTCTTGATAAGATTTCTCTTATCCGTTCAAAATTACCAAAGAAAAAGCCACACGGCGAAAAATATTATAAAATGATAGCATTTTTAAACAAGTACTCATTAGTATTTCATTTTATCTTAGCATGCATGCTGACATTTGCGATCGAAGTGATTTCAAGAAGAGATTTTCTTTCAACCATCTCTTTCTTACATAATCACACACTTGCATACCTTTACAATGCATTTATCGTATTTGCATCGCTCTCGATCGTATATCTGTTCCGGTGCAGGGCGCAGCTACGTGTACTGATCAGTGGTTTATGGCTGTTTCTTGGTACGATCAACGGTCTGATCCTTTCAAACCGTGTCACACCTTTCAGCTACACCGATCTAAAATGTATCTCTGACCTGTTCGCAATGCAGAATACAAACTATTTTACCGCAGAAGAGGCAACTCTTGTAGTCGGTGTTGTTGTTGCATTTTTTGTATTTTTAGGTTTCTTTTTTGCAAAAGGGCCAAAATATCAGGGAAAACGTCATTTTGTATTAGGTCCGGTTTCGATTGCTGCTTTACTTTTAGTCGGACTTCCGATTACTACACAGGCTGCACAGGGTTCTAACATCCTTGCTTCCTATTTTTCCAATATCGCTCAGGGTTATGCCGATTATGGTTTTGTATACGGTTTTTCCACCAGTGTGGTTGGTCGCGGTATGAGCAAACCGGATGATTATTCTGAGGAAACGGTCGATGCGATCGAAACCCTGGTTAATTCTTCCAAAGAACAGACCACTGTTTCTAAAGGCAGCGAACCAAATATCATCTGTGTACTGTTAGAGTCATTCACAGATCCTTACGAAGTAAACTTTTTAAATATGTCCGAAGATCCGATTCCGAATTTCCATAATTTAGAGCGCAATTACTCCACCGGATATCTGACCGTTCCGGTTGTCGGTGCAGGTACTGCAAACACAGAATTTGAAGTTTTAACCGGTATGAGCATGCAGTATTTTGGAACCGGCGAGTATCCTTATAAAACCATCTTAAAACAGACTGACTGTGAGAGTATCGCATCTGACTTATCAAAGATCGGTTACGGAACACATGTAGTTCACAATAATACAGCTACTTTTTACAGCAGAAACAATGCTTTCTCCATGATGGGATTCGATACCTTTACCAGTAAAGAGCTGATGAACATCTCACAGTACACACCAAACGGCAACTGGCCAACGGATGATGTACTGGTTCAGGAAACTGTAAAAGCCTTGGATTCCACAAAAGATCAGTCCGATTTTGTATATACGATCACCGTAGAAGGCCACGGTGATTACCCGACCGAAAAGATTTTAACTGATCCGGCAATCAAAGTTACCGGCGCAGCAACAGAAGAATCAAACAATCAGTGGGAATATTACGTAAATATGATCCATGAGGTAGATGATTTCATCGGCGATCTGATCTCCGCTGTTGACCGTCGTGGTGAGGATACCATCGTCGTAATGTTCGGCGATCATCTTCCGACCATGGGACTTTCTGATTCTGATATGAAATCCGGTGATATTTTCAAGACAAAATATATCACCTGGAATAATATGGGACTTCCGAAAGAAGATGCTGATCTGACCGCTTACCAGCTTCTTTCCCAGATCACAGATCAGGCAGGTATCCACGAAGGAACCATGTTTAATTACCATCAGACACAGCGCAATTCCGAGACATACTTAAATGGTCTTGAGAATCTGCAGTATGATTTACTTTACGGCAAAAGATATACTTACAGCGGCGAGGATCTCTATCCTGCTACTGACCTTCAGATGGATGTGGAGGATGTTACGATTTCCAATCTCCGCAAAAACTCTGACCGTAACATCCTTGCTGTTTATGGTTCAAGATTTACCAAGAATACAAAGATTTTTGTAAATGGTGAAAAAGTTCCTACCAACTACATTTCTTCTGCACTTGTTACAACCAGTCTCGATAACGTAAAAGATGGAGATATGATCAGCGTAAATATTCTCGGTTCAAAGGGAATCCTTCTTCGTGCCGGAGTTGATGAGGTTGTTTATGAAGATCCAGATGTGATCCATGAGACAGAGACGGAAGATCCAACCGAGACAACCGAAGTACCAGTCCCTGCATCCACATGGAATCTGAACATGCCTTCTTCGGAAAAGACAGATATGAAATCTTCTGAAAGCACGGAAGTGAAATCTTCCGAAGATACGGAGGTGAAATCTTCCGAAAATACGGAGGTAAAATCGTCCGAAAATACGGAGGTAAAATCGTCTGAGAGTACTGAAGTGAAATCGTCTGAGAACACTGAGGTAAAATCCTCTGAAAGTACAGAAGTGAAATCCTCTGAAAGTACGGAAGTGAAATCTTCCGAAAATATCTCTGACGCACTTGGCAGATAGCTTTATTAAAAAATCAAAATAACAGACAAGTCCGATATGTGGCAAGATGCTGCTATTGGGCTTGTTTTTTTGCAAAATAATTTTGATTACATTATGTCCTGTGTTAAAATCCTGTCTTTGACAGTTGAGTAGACTAAAACGCCTCGCAAATCCAGTGTTTATGCTGGTTGCGAGGTGTTTTGTTCTCGTTTTGAAGTATGGTAATTTATTTCCTTCCCTTACTTTTTTTCTGAATTGTTTTCATTTGACTTTTGGTAATAAGCTGAAAGTCTGTTTCAAAACCACATACCTGATGCAAAGCATCGGTTAATTTATCACGTGTGTACAGGGGCATAAATCCCTGTTCCTGTACATCGGCAAAATTCATGGTCTTGAGTTTGTCTAAAATTGTTTCACAAGTATAGGTATTTCCTAACCCCTTTTCCAGGTAACGATAGATTACTAACGCAAGAAAACAGATGAGAAAGTGTGCTTTGATACGCATATCCTCTTGGAGATATATCGGTCTGGCTTCAAAATCAGTTTTCATGATGCGGAAGCATTCTTCGATTTTCCATCGGTCTTCGCTTACTTTTAAGATATCTTTTACATCATCATCCAGAAGGTCTGTCGTTACCGCATACATTCCATCATAAAGTGCTTCATTTTCAATCTTATCGACGTCCAGATATTTTTCAATCTTAGCAATTTCACCATCTTCTGTAACGGCAGTCTTACCTATAAATCTTGCTGGATCATTTGGATTCCTTCGTTCTTTTTTTGTTTTTCCGGAATGGAGC
Organism: Roseburia sp. OF03-24; assembly: GCF_003463035.1. Taxonomy (NCBI): domain Bacteria; kingdom Bacillati; phylum Bacillota; class Clostridia; order Lachnospirales; family Lachnospiraceae; genus Roseburia; species Roseburia sp. OF03-24. Next base: position 99,862 of record NZ_QSCK01000011.1, read on the forward strand.
ATCTTTTCTGCACGTTCCACTTGCTCATTGCGTATTGTTTTTTGATATTTCGCATATTTAGGAGAGTATGTAATAATCAGACGCTGGTGCAGCGAGTGGGGCGTATATGGCTCATCTTTATAATATAATCCCATATCATCTTCCGGGATTTTTGAAAGATCAACAGGAGAATCATCGGAAACCCGTTTGAATCCAGTCTTATCCAACGCCCATCTTTTATCATCCTTATTTAATTTTTTGATCGACTGGGTAACGATAAATGCTCTTTCGCCGGCATGATTTATTTTTTTGATGGCTTCTGAACCAAGTCCTGCATCGCTGCAGTAAATAAATTTAGTGCAGCCAAAGTCCTGAAGAACTTTTGTTTCCAATGGCTTTAATGAAGTCTGTTCGTTCGCATTTTCTGGAAAAAGTGAAAAAGCAAGAGGAATCCCGTCTCCATCCATGAACATTCCCATTTGTATGATGGGATTTGGACGATGTTCTTTTCCTTTTCCGTATTTCTTATCCCCATCTTCCTGCTCGATTTCAAAGAAATAGTTTGTGCAATCATAATAAAGCACCTTATCATTTCGTTTTCCAAGAAGATGACTGTTTTTATATACTTCTGACTGGATAAAATCGCATTCGTTTCCTAATACATCAAGAGCACGATATATGTCGTGCAGTTGATAAGAAGGTTTTTCCAGAAATTCAGAAGCCGTTTTAAAAGAAGAACGTTTGCTGGCTGGTTCTAAAATCCTTGCATAAATCAAGTCAGAAAGAATGGCATTGATATCGTATTTGAATTTATGCTTATCCCTAAGTTTTCGGCAGGCCTTATCCAACTGAAGCTGATAATAAAAAGCTTGTGGAAAAAGATACCCTCCAATTTTTTGATTTAGATGTCGTAACTCGCATACAAAAATCCTCCCATAGCTTATTATACAACACATTGCAATATAGTAAAACAAGAAAATTGACGCAAAAAAAGCAGGTTTTATGCGACCTGCGAGTATATTTTCTAATATTCAACTGTCAAACTCCCGGGTATATGAAAGGCTGGCGGGATACAAGGAGTTATTATTAAAATTGCAAACAGATAGATTAAATATATAAATCTATCCATTTGCATATAGAATACTTTTATCTTTTGAACATTGTAAATATGATGCATAAATAGTATATTGTCAGCATAATTGATACAGATAATAAAACGAAAAACAACATCATCTCCAAATATTGTATGATTACAGAAAGTAGAAATTAAGAAATTTCCTCTGTTTTCTTCTTTCTGTATTCATTTGGACTCATATGATAATATTGTCTAAACTTCCGGCAGAAATATCCGGAACTTGTAAATCCGGTTTCTTCTGCAATGGAAGAAACCGATTTTTGAGTGATATAAAGTTGTTCAGCAGCCTGTGCTAGTCTGTATTGAATTAGATATGCTACCGGAGAACAGTGGATGCCAGTTTGAAAAATGTGTAAAGCTCCACTTTTGCTGATAGATGCCGATGCCGCAATCGTCTCCAATGTAATCTCTTCCATGTAGTGATCATGAATATACTGCATCATAGCTTGTAATCTTGCTTGTTTGTGATTTAATCGATGAATACTGTTAGAATCAGAAGTCCAGTCCATATTTTTTTGCAATATGTTCCAAAGCTGAAATAAAAGTTGTATAGTACATAATTCATTATCCGGCTTAGTTTCCTGAATAGTACAAATTTGCGACAAAAGTTGTAGCACCTGTTTTCCAAATGTGTTGGATGGACTGAAAACTTGATATGGAACAGACGAGCTTATCACAGGAAGAATATATTTTTCGTAAATGAGGCTGTTTTCGGGTGCTAATAGGGTTGGCGAAAAAACAATATTAGGTGCAAATGTACTGCTTTGTGCTTCAAAACGATGCAGGACACCGCTATTGATAAATATGCCGCAACCTTTATGTAGTTCTATTTTACTTGTACCTATAAGGCAGAGCGCAGTACCTTCAGCAGTATAAAGAAATTCTAATTCATGATGCCAATGCCAGTCAATGCGATGGAAGTCAAATTTCCAAATATTATCAGGATAGTATGCAAATGGATAACGATTGTTGCCATGCTGGATGGTTTCTCGTAGTGTTTCATCTGTAATTATCTTAAAAGTCTCCATGCTATATTTCCTCATAAATAATAAAATTTGTTATATTGTACCATAAATATATGATTTTATACAATGACTAGATATAAAGTTTACGATATAATCACATTTATTAGAGGAGGACAAAATGAAAAGCCAATATAATAAGACAATTACAGCCTGTTTTGTAGGTTATATTGTACAAGCTATCGTTAATAATTTTACACCACTGCTTTTTTTGTTTTTTCAGAAATGCTATCATATTCCAATTTCCCAAATTACATTGTTAGTGACTTTTAATTTTGGGATACAACTACTGGTTGATTTTCTTTCTGTCAGATTTGTTGATAAAATAGGATATCGGATATCAATGATTATAGCTCATGTTCTAGCAGCGGCAGGATTATTCCTTCTTACAGTTTTACCAGAGATTTTACCAGTTTCCTTTATTGGAATTTTGATTGCTGTAATGATCTATGCGGTAGGTGGTGGACTTTTGGAAGTCCTAGTCAGTCCAGTTGTTGAGGCTTGTCCATCCGACAATAAGGAAAAAGCAATGAGCCTGTTGCATTCTTTTTATTGCTGGGGACACGCCGGAGTTGTACTCATATCAACAGTGTTCTTTTATGTAGTCGGTATAGATAACTGGAAAATATTAGCCATTATTTGGGCGGTTATTCCAATTGGAAATGCTTTTGTTTTTTCAAAGGTTCCCATTGCACCATTGCTTGAGGATGGAGATACCGGACTTGGATTAAAGGAATTGTTTCGGATGAAAATTTTTTGGATTTTGTTGATTATGATGATATGTGCAGGAGCAAGTGAGCAAGCAGTAAGTCAATGGGCCTCTGCTTTTGCAGAAAAAGGTCTTGGAATTTCAAAGACAGCCGGCGACTTAGCAGGGCCGATGGCATTTGCGGTTCTAATGGGAATATCAAGATTGTTTTATGGTAAGTATGGTGACCGTATCAATTTGGAACACTTTATGATTTATAGTAGTTTTTTATGTATTTTATCCTATTTAGGGATTTCATTATTCTCGATTCCGCTATTAAATCTGATTGCCTGCGCTGTCTGTGGGCTTTCAGTGGGAATCATGTGGCCTGGAACTTTCAGCAAGGCATCAGCAGCTTTGCCCAAAGGGGGAACAGCCATGTTTGCATTGCTGGCATTAGGTGGAGATATAGGTTGTTCAGGAGGTCCTACATTGGTTGGAATGGTATCAGGAGCTTTTGGGGATAACCTAAAGATGGGAATTTTGGCAGGAATTATTTTTCCAGTGTTGCTACTTATAGGAGTCATTCTTTGCAGAAGACAAAAGAAAATTACTAATTATAATACAGTGAAAAGTAGGCACTAAATATAGCTGCTTATTAAAATAAAAAAGAAAGTGAGAAAAAAGATGGAATTTTTGAAAAACAATCCTAAATGGATACGTCAACCAAAGCAGGTACAAATTAGTGAGGATAAAGTTGTAATTCTTACAGAAAGGGGTACCGACTTATGGGCACGCACTTATTATGGTTTTCAAAATGATAATGCTCCAGTATTTCAAGTTGAAACAACGGACAAGTACTTTTCTTTTATTGTTAAAACAGAATTCGAGAGTACCTGTCGTTTTGACCAGTGTGGTGTGGCTATGTATTTAAATAGTGATAATTGGTTTAAGGCATCTATAGAATATGAGAATAAAAAAATACAGCGATTGGGAAGCGTTGTAACCAATCATGGATATTCTGACTGGGCAACAACAGACATATCCTCTGATATTAAAAGTATGTGGTATCGTTTTTCACGAAGGGACAGTGACTACTGTATTGAATGCAGTGAGGATGGCATAAATTTCAGACAAATGCGTATTTTCCATATGTGGGAAGGTGCAGAAAAAATTACTTATGGAATATATGCATGCAGCCCGACAGAAGGCTCATATAAGGCAACATTTTCAAATATGCAGATTACGGAATGTAAATGGGAATCAGATGCAGACTGGCGTGATTGATGATATGATTTCTAAAGATAAATCTTCAAATTTCTCTCATTGCTGCTTTTTGTGGGCTGTCTTTTCTTCTTGCCATAAAAATAACCTCCAAACTGAGTAATTTTATCTTACATCAGTTTGGAGGTTTACACAAACTTTGGGATGCTCCCTTTTAATTAGAATCCGGGAACGAACCATTTTTAAGGCAGCTTAGAATCCAGAAACATCTGGCACCGCCTGGTCTCTTCTTTAGTTCTTCATCACACGCATCAGGTTCACCATCTCAATCGCACCCACAGCGCATTCATACCCCTTATTTCCTGCCTTACTGCCTGCGCGCTCGATTGCCTGTTCAATATTATCTGTCGTGAGAACGCCAAACATAACCGGAATTTTGCTCTGTAAGGAAACGCTTGCAATCCCTTTGGAAACTTCATTGCACACATAATCATAATGGCTCGTTGCCCCGCGTATCACTGCCCCAAGGCAGATCACTGCATCATACTTTCCACTTGCCGCCATCTTCTCTGCGATCACCGGTATCTCAAACGCTCCCGGCACCCATGCCAGATCAATCTGCTCCTCCGGTACATCATGACGCTTCAACCCGTCAAGTGCACCCCCGATCAGCCTTGACACGATAAATTCATTAAACCTCGCTGCCACAATCCCAATCTTAATGTCCTCTGCTCCTGTTAATTTTCCTTCTAAAACGTTCATTTTTTAATCTCCTTTTTATAACGTTGGTGTCAGGTTGACACCATAGATACTTAATATTATATTTATCCTCTTATTCAAAACGAAGCATATGCCCCATCTTTTCCTGTTTCGTCCGCAGATAAAACAGATCATACGGTGTCGCCTTCATCTGGATCGGCACGCGCTCTTTGATTTCCATGCCATAATCTTTCAACTGGTAAACTTTATCCGGGTTATTGGTCAGAAGCCGCAGCGTTTTTACACCGAGATCTTTTAAAATCTGTGCTCCGATGTAATACTCCCGCTCATCCCCCGCAAAACCGAGCGCAAGGTTCGCCTCTAACGTATCCATTCCTTTCTCCTGCAATGTATAGGCGCGCAGCTTGTTCAGTAATCCGATGCCTCTTCCCTCCTGCCGCATATAAAGCAGGATTCCGCGGCCTTCTTTTTCGATCTGTTCCATTGCCGCAGCAAGCTGTTCCCCGCAGTCACACCTCAAAGATCCGAATACATCTCCCGTCAGGCACTCGGAGTGTACACGGCATAGCACATCCTCTCCGTCTCCGATCTCACCTTTTACCAGCGCAACATGATGTTCCCCGTTTAAAATATTCTGATAACCATACGCTTTAAATTCTCCATATTTTGTCGGGAGTTTTGCGACTGCTGCGCACTCTACCAGTTTCTCATGTTTTTTGCGGTACTCCTGAATTGCCGCGATCGTGATAAAACAGATGTTCCACTTTTCTGCCAATTCCATGAGCTCTGTTGTACGCATCATTGTTCCGTCCTCACGCATAATCTCACAGCATAAACCACACTCTTTTAATCCGGCAAGACGCATCAGGTCAACGGTTGCTTCTGTATGACCGTTACGTTCTAACACACCATTCTTTTTTGCAAGCAGTGGAAACATGTGTCCCGGTCTGCGAAAATCTTCCGGTTTTGCATCCTCACTGATGCAATGCCTTGCCGTCATACCGCGTTCCTCCGCCGATATTCCAGTCGTTGTGCCGACATAATCGATCGATACGGTAAATGCGGTCTCATGGTTATCCGTATTGTCTGCCACCATCTGCGGGAGTCTTAATTTTTCACAGATCTCCTTTGACATCGGCATGCAGATCAGTCCTTTTCCATGTGTTGCCATAAAATTCAGATTTTCTGTCGTTGCAAACTCTGCCGCGCAGATAAAATCCCCTTCATTCTCACGATCTTCATCATCTGTCACAAGAATGATCTTTCCTTTTTTCAATTCTTCTAATGCCTGTTCCACTGTATCAAATTCTCTCATTATACTTCTCCCTTTCCATGCAAGAACTTTCACTTGATTTTTCTGAGTTTTCAAAATCCATTAGAAAATAAAAACTCCTTCGTGATCTTACTCTCCGTTATTTTTTCTTCCTTCCAGTTCAAAAAATGTTCTATATACTTCCCGATACAGTCATTTTCCAGATTTACCTTATCCCCCGCCTTTTTGTGAGCCAAAACCGTACACTGCGCCGTATGCGGGATAACAGACACCATAAAAGTGGTCTGTGTCGTTTCTGCAATGGTAAGGCTGATCCCATCCACTGCGACAGAACCCTTTTCAACAATGTAGTGCATGATCTTCTCAGGCGCTTTAATGGAATAATAAATCGCGATCTCATCTGATATGACTTCACAGATCGTTCCGGTTCCGTCAATATGTCCTGTCACGATGTGACCGCCAAATCTGCCGTTCGCCGCCATCGCGCGCTCCAGATTCACCGGGCTGCCTGACGCTGCTTCTCCAATCGATGACCTCCGCAGCGTTTCGTGCATCACATCGGCGGTAAAATAGTTTTTTCCAAAAGATGTCACGGTAAGACAGATTCCGTTGACGGCAATGCTGTCACCAATTTTGATATCCTCCAATACTTTTTCTGCCTCTATTTTCAGTCTGGCAGAATTGCCTTTCCGGTCCGCTGTTATGATTCTTCCGACCTCTTCCACAATTCCTGTAAACAAATTTCCTCCCCTCCCTGCCTTTTTACGGTATGTTCAAACCTTATGTATCTATTTCCCTCTCATTTATTTTTCAGCTCCCCGGTGATCAGAATGTCCTCCCCCACCTGCTGTATCCTCTGATTGACCAGATGGTACGCATCATCGGGATGATCCACGCCCATTCCTGCAACCGGACTTTTGGCAGCTGCACCACCAAACAGTTTCGGTGCCACATACGCATACACCTCATTGACGATTCCGGCTTCTAACGCCGACCAGTTCAGCATGGCACCGCCCTCAAGTAATACACTCTCGATCCCGTCTGCTCCAAGCTGCCGCATCAGTTCTTTTAAATCTACTTTTCCATCCGCACGCTCTGTCACTATGATCCGGCATGCATATTTCTGATATTCCCTGATCCTTGCTTCATCCTGACAGCAGGTTGCAATGATGGTCTTCTGCTCCTCTGCGGTCTGCACGATACGGCTCTTAAGCGGTATCCGCAGTGTCGTATCACAAACGATCCTGACCGGGTCTTTCGTTTGTGGCAAACGGCAGTTTAACATTGGATCATCCGCGATTACCGTGTCTGCCCCAACCATGATTCCGGTCATTTCATGTCGCATGCGGTGTACCTGTTCTCTTGCCGCCTCCCCGGTGATCCATTTCGATTTTCCGGATGCCGACGCGATTTTTCCATCCAGTGTCATCGCATATTTCATCCTCACATAGGGCAGTTTTGTCTGGATATAATGAAAAAATACCCGATTTTGGTACTCACATTCCTCCTGTAAAACTCCTTCCGTCACCAGGATGCCTTGCTCCCTTAACTGCCGGATTCCGCCTCCCGCCACAAGTGGATTAATATCTTTCGCCCCGACAAACACATGGCTGATGCCAGCTTCTATGATCGCCTGTGTACATGGAGGCGTTTTCCCGTAATGACAGCACGGTTCTAATGTCACATAAAGGTCTGCTCCCGCCGGATCTTCTCCCCTGCTCCTGCAATCCGCCAGCGCTTCCCTCTCTGCGTGAAGTCCGCCAAATTTTTTATGATAGCCTTCCCCGATGATCCTGTCCCCTTTTACAAGAACCGCACCAACCACCGGATTTGTCTTTGTCCATCCTCTGCCGAGTTCTGCAAGTTCCATTGCACGGCGCATATATCTTTCCTGTTGCATGAATACATTCCCCTTTCTGCAAGACAGAGTCTGCAATCTTTGTTGATTCATGACGATAGAATACACGCTCTGCGAAATTCTATTGTCACAAACAAAAAGGCTCTGAAATAAAACTATTCCAGAGCCTTGTATGCATTCTTACCGATCGTTTAAAACGATCCTTTCAATCCTGCTTATCCATATCTTCTTTCATCCAGACTATACTGTCGGCTTCGGAGTTACACCGAATCATGCCTTGCGGCTCGTGGGCTATACCACCGGTAGGGAATCTCACCCTGCCCTGAAGATCATATTCTGTTTTTATGTGTCCGAGTATAACACTCTTTCTTAAAATGTCAATACTTTTTTACCAGCTTCCCATAAAGATCTGCACCCAATAATAACGATATGGCGCATTCGCATCATAATAATAACCGATTCCAACCTGATCATAAGAATCGCTTAAAATATTAGCACGATGTCCCGGTGAGTTCATCCATCCATTCATAACATCTGCTGCATCGGTATAACCTGCCGCAATATTTTCACCTGCACTGCGATAATTTACCTGATACTTCTTTTCACTTAAAATAGAAAAACAGCTCTCTCCGTTTGGTCTTGTATGCGAAAACAGCTGTGTAAGCTCTTTTGCCCGCTTATCTGCTGCAGCATTTAAGGTATCATTCATTTTCAGAGAAGATTTTCCCTGCGCCTTTCTCTCCTTGTTGATCAGCTTTAGAACTTCTGCTTTCTCTTTATCTGCTTTTGTCAGAACAGCCGCCGGCTTATTTTTTACCGTTACTTTGCAGGTATATTTCTTTTTCCCGACCTTTGCCGTAATTGTTGCTTTTCCTGCTTTTTTTGCAGTCAGTTTTCCACTTTTTGAAACGCTGACTACTGTTTTCTTTGAAGATGACCATTTCACTTTTTTCTGCGCCGGTCTTAATTTAAGCTGATATGTCTTTCCCTTTGTCATCGTCAGGCTCGTTTTATTCAGCTTTACAGCAGATGCCGCTGCAACAGTGACTGGCTGCATAACATCCACTGCGATCATGCTCCCGCTAAATATAAGAAGAATTGTTAACAACATTGCCGTTATCTTTTTCTTTACACTTTTCATTCCTCATCCTTCCTTTCGTACTATATTTATGATGCAAACAGCACCATTAAAATCTTACTCTAACATATAAATAAGTCCAAAACACCCCGCTCCGCAGTTACTCGTGATTGCCGCCGACGCCTCCTGCATGTATACCTGATCGAATTGCTTATATTTTTGCACTTCCTCTAAGATCATGTCTTTCGTCTCTTTTGAACACCCTGCAGACGTTATAAACAAAACTCTCTGATCAATGGAGGCAAACCGCGCCATCTGCGCACGAATATATTTTTTATAAACATTCTCCGTATCACCAAAAAAGATCGCGGACGGCACTATTTTCTTTTTGTGCAGTGACAAAACCGGATGACACTGCAGCATCTCTGTCAGTTTCCAAACCTGCTTATTTAAGAGCCCGCTGCGGTAAAGCTGCTTAGAACTGTCAAGTATAAAACTTGTCTGCACTTTTTTCTGCATCTCATCTAACTTCTGTATTATCTCATCCATATCCCTGTTTTTCAATGACATGTTTGCCGCCTGCATTACCATCAGTCCTGTGCCACTGGATAAATGTCCCGAATCATAGACCTGCACATGGGAAAATCCGGCTGCTGCCTTTCCTGCATTCTCAAATCCCTTTCCCGATCCGGAAGCAATACAGATGTGAAGCACCTGCTCTGCCTCCTCAAGCAGATTTCCAAAAAATGTCTCATACTCCCCGACTGTCGGTGCTTCTGATTTTGCATACTGATCTTTTTCAATATAAGAAAGCAGGCTGTCCGAATGGATTTCCACCATATCCTCAAAATGACCGTATTCCGTGTTTACAAAATAATGCATCATCGGTATTCCAAGCTGCCTTACCACATCATTCGGCAGATCTACCACATTATCTGTACTGATGATCAGTTTCTGTTTTTTCTTCTGCCCTAAAATACGGAATCCGTCCATTTCACTGATCTCATCCGGAGCAACCATATATTCAATACGCTCCTTCGGCAGATAACGAAGCAGCATTGCCTCAAAAAGAATGCCATTGATCGGTTTCGCAAGATAATCGGAAAATCCCATTTTACGATACTTCTCTTCCGCTCCTGACATTGCATTTGCCGTCAGGGCGATAATCGGTGTTTTCCGGCAGAATCCGCCTTCCTGATTGCGTATCAGATCCATGGTTTTTTCTCCATCCATTTCCGGCATCATATGATCCATAAAGATCACATCATAATTATTTTTCGCCGTCAGCTTTAAGCATTCCATTCCGCTGTGTGCTAAGGAAAGCTGGACTTTTGTCTCCCGGAGCAGCTTTTTGGCAACAAGCAGATTCATATCATTATCGTCCACAACAAGTACTTTTGCTTCCGGAGCTTCAAAACTCTTTTTGTAGGAAGACCTCTGATGTCTCGATGAACTGTTGTAGTTGAGATTTCCAAGCGGTGCAGCATTCACGATCTTCTGTGGAATCGTGATCGTAAAAGTGGAACCCTTCTGATAAATACTGTCAACCGTGATCTGACCGCCCATCAGATTTACGAGCTGGCTGCAGATGGAAAGTCCAAGTCCTGTTCCTTCGATTCCTTTCGTATTGCCCTCATTGACCCGTTTAAAACTGTCAAACAGATATTTCATATCATCCTGCCGGATTCCCATACCGGTATCGATCACGGACATTTTTAAAAGGATTTCATCCGTCCCTGTCTGCTCCCCTTCCACAAACAACGTAACAGATCCTTTTTGCGTGTACTTGATCGCATTACTTAAAATATTTGTCAGAACCTGTTTGATCCTCATTTCATCGCCGTATAACATTGACGGCAGTTTTTCGGATACGTTGACACAAAATTCCAGATTTTTCTCATGTGCACGTATCCAGGTCGTATTTACGATCTCACTGAAAAGCTTACCTGTCTCATAACGTGCCGGAACAACCTCCATTTTTCCAGCCTCGATCTTCGACAGGTCTAAAATATCATTGATCAGGGATAGCAGCATCTTACTTGCGCTCTGGATATTATTGGCATTTTCAATAATATCGTCCGACAGATTCTCCTCCCGCAGTGTCATTTCATTTAACCCTATGATCGTATTGATCGGCGTACGGATCTCATGACTCATATTGGCAAGAAAACGGCTCTGTGTATTCATTGCAGCAACTAGCTTTGCCTGCTGTTTTTCATTTTCTTTTCGCTGATACTCATAGAGTGTGATCTGAATAAACATAAATGCACAGGTCAGAAAAACAGTTATAACAGTACTTACAATAATGTCGACGTTAACCACAGATTCTGATTCCATATAAACAATTTTCTCCGGATAAACCATCGCTATATAAAAACAGACCGCATCTGCAATGATCGTTATGACTGTTCCCGCAATAAGTCCTTTTCCGCGGAGCAGAAAAAAGAGTGAGATAAAACCGAGTACAAACCAGAGCGGCATACCGCTTTTTAAACCCCCGGAACGCATAAATGTAACCGGCAGGAAAATCCCATTCAGTCCCAGCATCAGAATAAAGGAACAGATATCATATTGCTTAAATTTCTTTCCCGCCCAGAAAAGCACTCCCATAAAAAATGCCCCGGCAAACAATGCAATAACATTTTTTATTTCCATCCCTTCGGCAAGCGTATAAACTCCGCCTACTGCCATTGCAATCGTTCCAAGCAGTGACATAAACCGGAATAACTGTGCATGAATGGAAACATCTTTCCGGATCAGTACCCGGATAATTCTGTCACTTAACTTATTCATTGCACGTCACCTCTCCATTTTTTTAATGTTTCTGCTGCACTGATAAAATCAAACAGTTCAATCTGTTCTGTCATATCAGCAATAATCTGTGCATCCGAATCCGTCAGTGAACTGCCTGCTTCATTTTTTACGTTTTCCAGCAGTTTTATTGCCTCCTCCTGATCAAAATTATCGATCGCAGCCGCTAATTTCTGTAACAAGGTCTTTTCTTCTCCCTCTGCCGTTACATATTTTGACAGTCCATCGAGAATCGCACAATAATCTGCTATCAGCTCCACATGGTTTTGTATGATATAATTTTCATTTTTATGCTCACATGCTTCCTGCATTCTCTTTGCTTTTGCAGAAAGATCTTTTGCGCCGATCGTCAGGCTCTGTCCTTTCAGAGAATGTATGTTGATCTTATAATTTTCCCAGTCTTTTTTATCATACAACTCCTGCAGTGTCTGGATCTGGCTTCTTCCCTGTTCATAAAAACACTGTACGATCTCCATATAATCCGCTTCATTATCGTCAAAATAGGAAAGTCCTAACTTATGGTCAATACCTGCCACCTCAAAATTCTCTTCTTCTGATAACCCGCCGGATACTTTCTTGCTTCCATTCTGTCTTTCTTCTGACTCGCCGGATACTTCACTACTTCTACTCTGTTCCTCTTTGGACTGACCAGATATTTTCTCAGCCACTTCCGTTTTATTTTTCTCTGCTTCCCCTGTATCTTTTTCAATAAATGCACTTAAATATTTGCGGAGGACACGTTCCATTGCTGACTTTTCAATCGGTTTCGCAACAAAATCATCAAATCCTTCTCTTATCAGCATCTCTCTGGCTCCGCCTATCGCATTGGCAGTCAGTGCTATGACCGGTATCTTTCTCTCCCGAAAACCTGGCAGTTCATGAATCCTGTGCATACATTCCACACCATCCATTTCCGGCATCATGTGATCCATAAACACAAGATCATAGCTTCTGTCACTTATTTTCTCTATGGCTTCTTTGCCGCTTAGTGCCGTATCGATCGTAATTCCATAATGGCTAAGCAGGCTTGAAACAACTTTTAAATTCATGGCACTGTCATCCACAGCGAGAATTTTTGCTCCCTTTACGCGGAATCTGTCATGGTGCCACCTTTCATCATAAGCATCCTGCTGAAGTTTTTCGCCATTTAAAACAGTGGCAATTGAGAACACATGGATTGGGCGGTAAATAAGCTGTACTTCTGATCCGACTTTCTGCAGATCACAATCCCTGTTTGCCATGACAACTACTTTCATTTTGTCGGTCAGGCTGTCAAAGTAACTCTGTTCCTCAAAATATTCCACATCCGCAACAAACAGGAACTGAAATGTTTCATGTTCGATACGGTTCTTTAACTCATGCATCGTAGAGCAGCGCACAGCATCTACATGAAGCTGATCGATCATCCTCTGTATACATTCAAGATAACCGTCACGAAGCTGCCCAAAGCGATATCTTTCGAGATTCATATAAAAAACGATCTTTTTATCCCCTGCATCACGTACAGATACAAGCGGCATATCCGTCAGTACTCTCTGCGGTATGATAATGGAAACGGTTGTCCCCACATCAGGAACACTCTCGATATGCATATGTCCATTCATCTTTGCGATCATTTTGCGTGAGATCGCAAGTCCTAAACCAACACCTCCGGCTCGTCTGTCGCGTGTTGTATCTACCTGATTGTATGTATTTTCCAGTGCATCTATATTTTTCTCACTCATGCCGATTCCGGTGTCTTTTACCTTCACCATGAGATTGATACCATATGGTTCCTTGCGGGCGCCAACAAACAAAATGACACCTCCGGCATCCGTAAACTTGATCGCATTGTTGATCAGATTTAAAATCATACGGTAGATCTTCTGACTGTCCCCAAGCAGATTATTCGGGATATCTGCCTCGCAATCCACAATGATCTCAAGATTCTTTTCTTTATTCCACACATGTGCCATATTTACCACATCATTGATCACAGATGTGATATTATAAGGCTCCTCCACAAGCTCCATAGTATCATTTTCAAGTTCTGAGAAATCCAGAATATCAGACACTAAGGACATCAGATTCCTGCCTGCGACCGTAATATCATATAACTGCTCTTTGGTCGTATCATCCACTTTCGCATCCAGTAACTCTGAGCCGATTCCGATGATCGAATTTAACGGTGTGCGGATCTCATGTGAAATATTTGCCATAAAATCATCTTTTGCATGTTCCGCTTCTTCAAGTTCACGCATTGCCTCGTCAAGTTCGATTTCATGCTGTATACGGTTCTTTAACTGTTTATTTTCCATGAGTTCGAGGATGATGATCGCAAGAAACTGCATAAAAAATTCCATTTCCCGTACCGGATTATCATAATTAACTTTATCTAACAGGAATGTATCAAGACCAAACAAAAGAAGCGTTGCTGCCAACGAAATATAATTAATCTCGATCAGATCAAAAAGAGACAACATCACGACACTTGCCGCAACCGTTGCCATGGTAAGAGACGATCCATCCGTAAAAACTGTATATAAAATAATGTTCATCCAGATCATTACCGAACAAAATAATTTTGCCAGTTTTGCGGATCGTCCTAACAGAATCCGAAGCCCGATGCTTGCCAAAAGTCCGCAGACTACCACTGCAGCTACCCAGCTAGGCCATTTTAAGTAAACTGCTGCCATTACCATATAAACCGTATATATGGTATAAAGTATGTACGGGATCAGTCCCGCTCTGTCCTTCCCGATTTCTCTTTTCATAACGTTTCCCCTCATTCACTGATATCCGTAATTTCCTGCTGCAATTCACAAAAAATTTCTGCAAGGTTCGGATCAAACTGGGAACCGCTGTTTTCCTTTATTATTTCAAATACTTTCGATGCTGGACGGATTGCTTTTTTGTAACACCGTTCCTGATAAAGTGCATCAAAAACATCTGCAAGCGCCATGATCCTTGCACATAACGGAATCTCCTCCCCGGCTAATCCATCCGGATATCCTGTACCATCCCATCTTTCGTGATGGTGTCTTGCTATTTTTCTGGCAATATCCACATATTCCTCATGTTCCACAGTTCCTATGATCCCGTCAATGATCTCACAGCCATCTACGGTATGCTTTTTCATGACAGCAAACTCCTCGTCAGTAAGCCTTCCCGGTTTTAAAAGGATTGCATCCGGCGTCCTAATTTTTCCAATGTCATGAAGTACCGATGCTTTTACCGTATTGAGTTCATAATTATAATCAAGTATATCTGCATAAAGTCCCCGCTCACGCAGCGCCCTCGTCAGAATCCGCACATAGTTCTGCGTATTTTTTACATGAAGTCCTGTGCTGTTGTCACGGCTTTCGATCAGGTTTGCGATGCCGGTGATCACCTCATCCTGCATGCGCGTGATCTGGGCAACCTGTGATGCAACCATATCTTCTAAATGATTCTGATACTGTTTATTCTCCAGAATCCGTTTCACACGGCTTACTAATACCTGTGAGACGAATGGTTTTCCGACAAAATCCATCGCCCCTGCTTCAAAACATTTTGTCTCTGTCTCCGCATCATTATCACCGGTCAGAAACACAACCGGTATCGCAGCCCCATTTTCAAGTTCGCGAATCTTTGTCAGTGTTTCAAATCCGTTCATTTCCGGCATATTTACATCCAGAAGGATCAGATCCGGCGTCACTTTTGAAAGAAGTGATAATGCCATTTTCCCGGATGTAGTCGCAGAAATTCGAAATTCTTCCCCAAGAATTGTCTGTGCTCTTTTCAGATTACCCGGATCATCATCTACCAAAAGGATCAGTTCCCTGTTTTGTGTCTGCATACGCTTCTCCTTTGTAAAAACCTGAATTACCCTGCTCTTTTATACATAAGAATGATCGACTTTTATAATGACATAATAGTTATTTCCAAGACGATCTCTCACCTGTGATGTAATGCGTGCAACCAGCTCGTCATCCTGTATATGAAATTTATATGGTATCAGAACATCAAAAATAATATTCGTATGTGTAAGCCCCGTCACAACACGGAAATCATGCATATTGATCTGCTCATCGATTCCCTTGATAATGGATGTCACTGCAGCTTTCATCTCACTGACATGTTCATCTGATGTCACGATCGGATCCATATGTATCGTCGCATCACAGCCTAACTTTTCTTTTAATTCATTTTCAACATTATCAATAATATCATGTATCTCTAAGATATTTCCCTCTGCCGGAACTTCCGCATGCAGCGACACCATCTGTCTTCCAGGACCATAATCATGCACGATCAGATCATGAATCCCGCATATCTCCTCATGTGCCATTACGATCTGATCAATTTTCTGTACAAATTCCTCTTCCGGTGGCTGTCCCAAAAGTGGATTTAACGTATCTTTTGCTGCACCAATGCCTGCACACAAGATAAATACACCCACCAGCGCACCACAATAGCCGTCCACATAAAGCCCTGTAAAATGTCCGATCAAAGTTGCTGCAAGTACCACTGCCGTTGCACAGGTATCACTCAGGCTGTCGGTTGCTGTTGCCTTCATTGCCGCAGAATCAATCTTTTTTGCCACCCCGCTGTTATAAAGATACATATACAATTTTACGAGAATCGAAACAATAAGGATCACAACCACCATTACAGAAAACTCGGTTTCTTCCGGATGAATGATCTTTACCAGCGAATCACGGATCAGCTCATATGCCATCAGAAGGATAGCTGCCGCAACAACCAGTCCTGACACATATTCAATCCGTCCATGTCCGAACGGATGCTCCGGGTCCGGTTTTGCCCCGGCTAACTTAAATCCGATCAGTGTGACTGCCGAAGATCCTGCATCAGACAGGTTGTTAAATGCATCTGCAGTTACAGCGATCGAGCGGCTGATCGTCCCTGCCAAAAATTTACCACAGAAAAGCAGGATGTTTAAAAAAATCCCCACCATACCACAAAGCATTCCGTACTCCTGCCTGATTTTCGCTTTATCCTCTTTTTCCCTGATAAAAAACTTTGAAAGAAATGTTATCATGTCTGCACCCCCTGCACCTGATGTTTACCTTCTGTCTGTCAAACTCTTTTTTATAAATTTTCTACTTAATTTTTCTGATATCCTGCAGCGGCCAGTAAATGACCTCACCCTTACCGAGTATCTTATCAATGCTTACATATTTATTATCCCAGTAACGCGCATCCCAGGAATCATTACGGTTATCTCCAAGAACCAGATAGCAGTCATCCGGCACTTCAAATAAATATGGTCCCGTCGCCACTGTCCATTCTTCTTTTAAATAATCTTCCTCAAGCGGTGTCTCATCTCCATCAATATAAATCTTTCCATCCTCGATGCGGACTTCCTCTCCCGGCAGTCCAATGACCCTTTTTACATAAAGTTCTTCCTCGTCATCCGGATAATGGAAGATCACAACATCCCCTCGCTCCGGTGTGCTCTTTAAAAATGCCAGACGGTTTCCGATCAGACGGTCTCCCGGCATGATCGTATTTTCCATTGATCCTGTCGGCACATCCGCATTGATGATCAGATAATTTTTGATCAGAAATGCCGCTCCGATTGCTAATGCGAAAGTCAGAACCCAGCTTAGGATTTCCCGTGCTGCACCCGAACTTTTCTGTTTTTCCTCTATATTTGTCTCGTTATCCTGTCTTTTTGTTTCCATCTGTGTCCTCACTTTATGCCATAAATGCTTTCTTTATGCAGCAAAATATTTTGTATTAAACATCATTTTAGCACATTTACATTAAAATAAAAACCTTCTTTTCTGAAATCATCTGATGAGCTGCTCGCCAAATGCTGGTTTGCGGGTGACATGAGTTTCCTCGTGTAGGGTGGTT